>ONRO01000130.1 GCA_900320235.1 uncultured Eubacteriales bacterium | reverse complement strand
ATTCATTACAGCAAAACAAAATGCTGACAGAATAATAAAGAGTATTCCTCTGTATTTCGGAGGAACCATGATTGCTTTCATTTAAATCACCAAAAGGAATTATATCATATAATTAATTTATTAGCAACACCAGCCCGCCGGCAGCGTGACGGCAGCGTGACGCTGCACCCTTGATTCACGTCTTTTATAGCCTGAAAAAATATTATTCCGGCACCGCCCGGCCTTTTTGAGCCTGAACTGCTGATATCATTTCTGTCGTAAAACTCCCGGAATTGTTTTTTCGAATAAGTCCACTGCTGACACTGTAATTTCAGGTCTGTACATGTACTCTCAATTATGAGGAGGTTCGCTGGGTAAACGCTCCGTCTGACTATGACACTGTCCTCTCAAGGCACAGCCGGAACAGTCATTTCCACAAAGCTTTTTTCCTTTCTTTTTCATTCTGATAAGATAAATTACATCAAGCACTATTACAAGAAATACAACAGAAATAATTATTATTGTTGTAATATTCTCTATAACCCATTCAATCATTTTATCACTCCGTTATTGACGGTTATGTTCTTAGTTTTCTTTCAGTTTTCAGTGGTCTGAAAACCATAAAGCAGATAAAAGTAAGTGTGATGATCGCAAATATTAATCCGACAGGATTCATATTGTTTGTAAATACAGATCCAATCTGATATATAATCAGTGACACTGCATATGCGAATGCGCACTGATAACCTACTGCGAAAAGTGTCCATTTTGGACTGTTCATCTCTCTCCTGATTGCACCTATCGCAGCAAAGCATGGCGCGCAAAGAAGATTGAATGCGAGGAACGAATACCCTGCAAGAGGGGTAAGTCCTTCAAAATCTACTACACCAAACACACCGACTATTTCTTCCTTTGCTAAAAGACCCATGAGAGTTGCAATTGTTGCAGTAGGATTACCAAAGCCAAGCGGTGTAAATATCCAGCAAATCGTATTTCCTATTGCTGTCAGAATACTGAACCCGCCTTCATCAAATGATGAAAAATATCCGAAAGAATAATTATTCCATCCGATTGAATTCAACAACCAGATTATTACTGACGCAAGAAGAATAACAGTTCCGGCTTTTTTGATGAATGACCATCCTCTGTCCCAGACACTTCTCATTACATTTTTTAATGTAGGAAGATGATATGCCGGAAGTTCCATTACAAACGGCGCAGGATCTCCGAGGAAGGGCTTTGTTTTCTTGAGCATTATTCCTGAGATAATAATTGATGCTATTCCAAGAAAATATGCACTTGGAGCAACCCACCATGCACCTCCGAAAAGCACTGTTGTAAACAAGGCTATAACTGGTAGCTTTGCACCGCAAGGCATAAATGTCGTTGTGATTATTGTCATTCTCCGGTCACTCTGACTTTCAATCGTTCTTGAAGCCATAATTCCGGGAACGCCACATCCTGATCCGACAAGCATGGGAATAAAGGATTTTCCTGATAATCCGAATTTGCGGAAAATACGGTCGAGTACAAAAGCTATTCTTGACATATAACCACAGGATTCAAGAAGTGCAAGAAAAAGGAACAGCAAGAACATCTGCGGTACAAAACCAAGTACAGACCCTACTCCTTTTATTATTCCGTCAAATACAAGTCCATGCAGCCACGCAGGAACACCCTGGAACAAAGGCTCAAGGAGTGAAGGAATACCAGGTATCCACAATCCATAATCAGATCTGACCGGTAGTTCTTTTGCATCCTTTGATGTGGCTTCTTCGTAAATCTTATTAAAAGAGTATGGGATTTTCTTTTCTTCATAATACTGAATAACAGAATCTGCATATGTTCCGTATGCCGTATCAAATTCGGCGAAACTTCCTGAAGAAATTGCATTTGAAATATCAGCCGCACCTAATGTATCTGCTTTTACAGCAGCATCTATCTCTGATCTGAATTTGTCAGTCCAGATTTTTCCGGAAGCATATTCATCCATAGCCTTATCGTAATCTGACTGTCCTATGCCAAGAACGTACCATCCTTCACCGAAAAGGCCATCGTTCACCCAATTTGTCATGACAGTTCCAAGTGAATCTCCCCATGGCATAGGGACTGGCATCATAACAAAACCATATATTATAAACATTATTGCTACAAAAATAGGCAGCGCAAGAATACGATTTGTTACTATCCTGTCGATCTTATCTGAAATTGTCAGTTCGCCTTCTGCTTTTCTTTTATAGTATTTACTTGTCAGCGATGTTATATAATTATATCTGTCATTTGTGATAATACTTTCAGCATCATCATCAAGTTCTCTTTCAGCTGCAGAGATATCTTTCTCTATGTGGTCAAGTTTTTCCTTGCTTATTTTAAGCTTTTTTATGACCCTTTCATCACGCTCAAATATTTTTATTGCATACCATCTCTGCCTTTCCTCCGGCATATCATGGAGGACTGCTTCCTCTATATGTGCAACTGCGTGTTCAACTGGTCCTGAAAAATTATGCTGGGGTATCGTTTTTTCGTTTTCTGCAGCTTTTATTGCTGTTTCGGCTGCCTGAGTAATTCCATCTCCTTTGAGTGCAGATATTTCCACTATTTCACAGGCAAGAGCTTTTGAAAGCTTTTCCATATTGATCTCATCGCCGTTTTTTCTGACTATATCCATCATATTGACAGCGATAACAACAGGTATTCCTATCTCGGTAAGCTGAGTGGTAAGATAAAGATTTCTTTCAAGATTAGTTCCGTCTACAATATTAAGAATTACGTCCGGCTTTTCATCTATCAGATAATCTCTTGCAACTACTTCTTCGAGGGTATATGGTGACAAAGAATAAATACCCGGAAGATCAGTTACTATTATATCATCATGACCTTTTAGTTTTCCTTCCTTTTTTTCAACAGTTACACCGGGCCAGTTCCCTACAAACTGATTCGATCCCGTCAGTGCATTAAACAATGTAGTTTTTCCGCAGTTCGGGTTTCCGGCAAGTGCTATTTTTATTGACATTTTTCAACCCTTATTTCTTCCATTTATATTATATTTCGATATTGGCTGCATCTGCCCTTCGCAATGAAAGCTCATAGCCCCTTACTTTTATCTCAAGCGGATCTCCAAGCGGTGCAACCTTACGAATAACAATATCAGTTCCTTTTGTTATTCCCATATCCATTATTCTTCTTTTTAGTGCTCCCTCACCGTGAAGTTTCACAACCTTTACAGTTTCTCCTATTCTCGCATCATTCAAAGTTCTCATTATTCTTCCCTCCTGAAAAATGTTGTATTCTCTTTGTTATCAATACAAAAACAACATATTATAAATAATTAAAATCATCTAACCGATACATTTATAGTTTAATACATTAAAAATGTTTTTGTCAAGTGTTTATGAATATCTATAGTTATTAGTAAAATAATTCTGTGTGTTTTAAGTAACTAAAATAAATTTGTGCGTGCCTCCTGTGTCGCGAAGCGCTATCGCTCCGTATACACTGCGCTCTGACAGAGAAGAACTGTTGCACTCCCACGGCTCTGATTTCTTCTGATCACAAGATAATTATTATTGGCAATATGCTTTAAAATGCAGGCAGCGTGACGCTGCACCCTTGATTCACGTCTTTTATAGCCTGATAATGTTTTTTACCGGCACCGCCCGGCTTTTTGTGCCTGAACTGCACGCCGGCCGAATGTT
>ONRO01000149.1 GCA_900320235.1 uncultured Eubacteriales bacterium | reverse complement strand
CGCCGGATGCTGTTTTTTATATATCAGATAATAAAATGCCTGAAGAGAATTATAAAAAGAAAAATATTTTTTGACATAATGTAAAAATGGAAATGTGTCTTTTGTAAGAAATAATGCAATTTATACAATATAATATGGTGAATAAAAAATACGATGATTTTAAACAAAAACTATTGATTTTTTTGATTGTTTTAGGTATAATTATTTTTAAGATATATATTATGTGAAAGTTTGCTTTGTATTGTACTTTCTGTACCGGAATTATATTTTACGGCATGAGTACAGGACCTATACCAGAAAATGAGGTGTTGCCATATGAACAGGCGGATATATAAAATAATCCCCGTCCTCCTGGCTGCATTTCTTCTGCTAAGCGTAAGCGTTAATGTATTTGCTGCCAAGCTTAAGGTCGGATCTGTTGAGGGTCTGCCTGAAAAGCTTGTTGTCCTTGATGATAATGGCAACTCGGTAAGCGAAAACGGTGAATACTATTTTGAAGTAGATGGAATGAAAGCAGGAGAAACCTACACAAAGAAAATACAGATAATGAATCTTCGTGAGGATGCATCCTATGCAATATGGTTCAATGCACAGCCGTTGAGCCAGACAGGTGAGATCGATCTTGAAAATGAATGCGATTGTGATATCCGTATGGATGATATGCTCGTGTACTATGGAAAGATAACCGGAGAAGGCAATCCTGATATCAGGGATAATGCATTGTATCTCGGAACATATCATCCGGGCGACAGCCGTGTTATGACTGTCAATATTAAATGGAATGGCACTGACAAGGGCGGAGATATCGATAATGGTGCAAAATTAGTTGACAAAAACGGCGTTTCCGTTGTTCGTGAATATAGCGGTAAGAATCATATTGAGGGCGAAACAGTATTCAAATGGATCTTCACTGCTGCTGTGAAAGATACTGATACAGAAAAAAGCGACGGACCGAGCGAGATCTCCGAGCCAAGTAAACCGACCTCTACGGTGACTGAGCATTCTTACAATCCTTCCTCAGGCAGCGGCGGTGGCGGCGGAGAAGAAAGCCCCCGCGGCAGTCTTCCGGACGGTGGCGGCAAACAACAGGGAATAATCGATTTTGTACAGACAGGCGATACAATAATATATATTACGATTGCAGTTGTGGCAATGGCGACATTGCTTTTGATCATTCTTGCAATCGGCAAACGAAAAAAACAACAGAAAAAGAAAAAAGAATAATCTGAACTGAAATACCGTATCTTTCCGGATACGGTATTTTTTTATTCTGAATAACGACAGACGCGTTAGCACCCATACATAATAAGTGCTAATACGGAATATAATAAATAAAAGGCGGCTTTGCTTGAAAAAAACGAAAATGTAACAGAAAAATATTTAAAAATAGTGTTGACAATCGGGATAAATAGTGGTACTCTATTATTAGATTAGCACTCGAACACCGAGAGTGCTAACAGAGAGGTGGCTTGAATGGAACCGACTCAAAGAAAAATGAAGATCCTTGAAGCGGTTGTGGAGTCCTATATCAGGACAGGTGAGCCGGTCGGCTCAAAAACCTTGTGCGGAAGCCTGGATTTCAGCGTTTCGAGTGCAACGGTAAGAAATGATATGGCTGAGCTTGCCTCAATAGGTCTTCTGGAACAGACGCATACGTCGTCGGGACGTATACCGACTGAGCTTGGATACAGAATATATGTGGATCAGCTGATGACTTGTGCGGAGCTTACAAAATATGAGCAGAGCAGGGTCGATGATGCATTGTATCTGAGTGCGGATGCGCCGGAGCATCTTCTTGAAAGCGCAGCAGCTGTGCTTTCCGGAATGACAAGATATGCTGCTGTGGCGACAGCACCATCAGGTGAAAGTGCCATAATCAGAAGAATTCGCTTTGTACAGACAGGTAAATATACCGCAATGGCAGTGCTGATAACTTCAACCGGTTCGGTAAAGACCAGATTGTTCAGATGTGAGTATATCATTACACCGGAGCTTGTCGAAATGTTCGATAAAACAGTGAATGAGCATTTTTCCGGACTTCCTGTGACCGGTGTCAATCCTGCATTCATGCAGAGTACTGCGGCGTCTCTCGGAGAAATGTCAATGCTCATGTCGAATGTACTGCTTGCAGTACTCGATGCGGCAAGAGAGGCAGCGTCTACAAGCGTTTCGATCAAGGGACAGTCAAATCTGTTTCTGATGCCTCAGCTTGAATCAGCAGACGGAAAAAGAGTGATGGAGCTTTTAGGACATTCCGGAGAGCTT
Organism: uncultured Eubacteriales bacterium; assembly: GCA_900320235.1. Taxonomy (GTDB): domain Bacteria; phylum Bacillota; class Clostridia; order Oscillospirales; family Acutalibacteraceae; genus UBA1213. The sequence continues at coordinate 4,905 of ONRO01000149.1, read as the reverse complement.
TCAAAGCTTTTGAAATCAGCTGATACAAAGGCAAGCGTTCTGATAGGCAGTGAAATGAATGATCCTGCACTTTCAAATCTGAGTATAGTTGTATCACATTATGCGGCATCAGAAGAATGTATCGGAACACTTGCAGTAATAGGACCTGTGAGGATGAATTATCCGAAGGTAATGGCTGCTCTTGAATTTACTGCCGACAGGGTCGGCGTTCTGCTGAGAGAAATGCTGGAGTCTGACTGATAAGAAAATCACACTCCCGAAATTACATGAAGTGAAAAATCGGTGTACGAAAGGAGAAATGGGTCTTGGCAAGAAAGAAAAGCTCAAAGTCCTCGGCTGCTAAGGCAGAGAACACTGCTGCTGAAAATGAAAAGAAAGAAGAAACAGTGACAAAAGCAGAATATGATAAGCTGAAGGAAGAATTTGATACCCAGAAGGAACAATTTCTGAGAATGGCAGCAGAATATGACAACTTCCGCAAAAGAACGGAAAAAGAAAAACTTGCGACCTTTGACAATGCCGTTGCAACAACGGTAGAGGCATTTTTGCCGGTAGCAGATAACTTTGCACTGGCGGTTGCATCAAGCAGCAATGCTGATGACGAATTCAAAAAGGGTCTTGAAATGATCCAGAAACAGCTTGACAATGCGTTCAGACAGCTTAACATTGAAGAATTCGGAGAAAGAGGAGAGGAGTTTGACCCCAATCTTCATAATGCGATCTCCAGAGTGGATGATGAGGAGCTGAAAGAAGATTATATCGCAGCTGTATTCCAGAAGGGTTACCGCATAGGCGATAAGATCATAAGACACGCAATGGTTCAGGTTGCAAACTGACAGACAGAAAATCACGGACAATTGTTAATGCCTTGAAAATAAACAAGACAATGAAGAAGACAATCGTCTGAAAAAATAATAAAAAAAGATTTGGAGGAAATAATTATGGCAAAGACAATAGGTATTGATCTCGGTACAACAAACTCATGCGTAGCAGTAATCGAAGGCGGTGAGCCGGTAGTAATCGCAAATGCAGAAGGCTCAAGAACAACTCCTTCAGTTGTAGCTTTTGCAAAGAACGGCGAAAGACTCGTAGGTCAGGTTGCTAAGCGTCAGGCAGTATCAAACCCTGACAATACAATCTCATCTATCAAAAGAGAAATGGGTTCATCCTATAAAGTAAAGGTAAACGGCAAGGAATATACTCCTCAGGAGATTTCCGCAATGATACTTACAAAGCTCAAGAAGGATGCAGAAGCATATCTTGGCGAAACAGTTACTCAGGCTGTTATCACAGTTCCGGCTTACTTCACAGATGCACAGCGTCAGGCTACAAAGGATGCAGGTAAGATCGCAGGTCTTGATGTAAAGAGAATCATCAACGAGCCGACAGCTGCTGCTCTTTCATACGGCGTAGATAAGGAAAATGACCAGAAGGTTATGGTATATGACCTCGGCGGCGGTACATTCGATGTATCAATCATCGAAATGGGCGACGGCGTTCAGGAGGTTCTTGCAACAGCAGGTAACAACCACCTCGGCGGCGACGATTTTGACCAGAAGATCATTGACTGGCTCGTACAGAGCTTCAAGAACGATAACGGTATAGACCTGTCAGGCGACAAGACAGCTATGCAGCGTCTTAAGGATGAGGCAGAGAAGGCTAAGATCGAGCTTTCAGGCATTACTTCAGCAGAAATCAATATTCCCTTCATCACAGCAGATGCAACAGGTCCTAAGCACCTTGACTATACACTTACAAGAGCAAAGTTCAATGAGCTTACAGCTGATCTCGTAGAAAAGACAATGGGTCCGGTTCGTCAGGCACTTTCAGATTCAGGTCTTGCAATCGGTGAGATCAATAAGGTGCTTATGGTCGGCGGTTCTTCAAGAATTCCTGCTGTACAGGAAGCTGTAAAGAGCCTTATCGGCAAGGAACCGTTCAAGGGTATCAACCCGGATGAATGTGTTGCTATCGGCGCAGCAATCCAGGCAGGCGTACTCGCCGGTGACGTTCAGGGTCTGCTTCTCCTCGATGTTACTCCGCTTTCACTCGGCGTTGAAACACAGGGCGGCGTTATGACAAAGATCATTGACAGAAATACAACAATCCCGACAAAGAAGAGTCAGATCTTCTCAACAGCTGCAGATAACCAGACACAGGTTGAGGTAAACGTTCTTCAGGGTGAGCGTGAATTCGCAAGAGATAACAAGCAGCTCGGTATCTTTGCACTTGACGGTATCGCACCTGCAATGAGAGGTGTTCCGCAGATCGAGGTTACATTCGATATCGACGCAAACGGTATTGTTAATGTATCAGCTAAGGACCTCGGCACAGGCAGAGAGCAGCATATCACAATCACATCCAGCACAAACATGAATAAGGATGATATAGAGAAGGCAATCAAGGATGCTGAGCAGTATGCAGCAGAGGATAAGAAGCGCAGAGAAGAGGTTGACAAGAGAAATGATGCTGAAAACCTCGTATATGCAGTTGAAAAGCTTCTTTCAGAGAACGGCGAGCATATCGCAGACAGCGACAAGGATAACCTCAACACAAAGGTATCAGCAGTAAAGACTGCACTTGCAGGCACAGATATGGATGCTATACAGTCAGCTAAGGATGATCTTCAGAAGGCAATGTATGCAGTAAGCGAGAAGCTCTATCAGGATGCAGCAGCTCAGGGCGCAGCTTCACAGCAGGCTCCTCAGACAGATGATAACGGTGTATATAACGCTGATTTCAAGGACGTTGACGATAACTGATAAGAAATAAGAAAAGCAGCCGGGGGAAAACCGCATATTGGTTTTCCCTTTTGGCAAATGTCATCAACTTAACAGTATATAAATTTTCGCTCAAGCCTTATCAAAGGTTTGCAGTTTCCAGAGGCGGCACCTTTGGTCGCGCTCCGCAGAGCGCGAAATTCTTTTCCAGACAATCTCTCCGCCAGGAGTTGAAGCGGAAATGAAGTAATCAGCCAAAAGTTGACGATATTTCCTTTTGGCGGCTTGACAGATAAGTTTGATTCAGATTTAACCGGGGTGGTATAACTTTGGCAGAAAAAAGAGATTATTATGAGGTGCTCGGAGTACAAAAGGGAGCGTCTGAGGACGAAATTAAAAAGGCATTTCGTAAGCAGGCAAAAAAATATCATCCCGACCTTAATCCGGGTAATAAGGAAGCGGAAGCAAAATTCAAGGAAGTAAATGAAGCCTATGAGGTACTTTCTGATAAGGATAAAAGATCAAGATATGACAGATTCGGCTTTGCAGGAGTAGATCCTAATTACGGTGCAGGTTCAACGGCCTACGGCGGAGGAAATCCGTTCGGTCAGGATATAGATATCGGCGATATCTTCAACAGCTTCTTCGGCGGATTCGGCGGAAGGAATCCGAGAAATCAGAATGCTCCGAGAAAAGGCTCTGATGTTGAGGCGACAGTCACAATTTCCTTTGAGGAAGCGGCAAAGGGATGTAAGAAAGAGGTTACATACCAGAACGTCGAAACCTGTAAGGATTGTAACGGAACCGGTGCATCAGAGGGTACAAAGCTAAAGACCTGTCCGGATTGTAACGGAAGAGGTCAGGTAACCACTCAGAAGCGTACACCATTCGGTGTTGTGCAGACCTCACAAAGCTGTGAAAAGTGCCGCGGAAAGGGTAAGGTAATAGAAAAGCCATGTCCGAAATGTTCAGGAGTCGGAAGGATCAGATCACAGAGAACTGTTACCGTTACAGTTCCGCCCGGAATCAGTCAGGATCAGATCCTGAAGGTCGGCGGTCACGGAAACAGCGGATACAACGGCGGTCCGTCAGGTGATCTTCATGTATATGTAAATGTCAAAAAGCATGAGATCTTTGAACGCAAGGGCGACGATGTATGGTGTGAGATTCCGATAACCTTTACTCAGGCAGCACTCGGCCATGAGGTGATCGTTCCGACACTTGATGGTAAATCAAGCTATCAGGTGCACCCGGGTACACAGCCGGGAGATATTTTCAAGCTCAAGGGCAAGGGTATACAGCACCTTAATTCCAAGGGCAGAGGCGACCAGTATGTAAGAGTAAATGTTGAGGTTCCGAGAAATCTCAGCGAAGAACAAAAAAGGATTCTCAAGGAATTTGACAAGAGCTGTTCGACGAAGAATTATCAGCGGCGTTCAAGCTTCTTTGACAAGGTCAAGAATCTTTTTAAGGATTAATTTATCAGGCACCGTCAGAACGGGAAATACGTTTCGGCGGCGCCTGTTCGGTTATAAACCGGTGATTTACGCAGTTTCTGTGCGGAAGGTCAGGAGGTTATGATAATGAGAAAAAAATCAATGAAGCTTGCTGCGATAATGTTGACAGCATTTTTTATGCTTTCGGGTTGTTCTATGAACAACGCTGCAAAAACAGAGACTTCAAAGACAGAGTCATCTGTTCCGGAAGAAAGTTCTGTACAGTCACAGCAGGAGTCTGAAGAAGGCGAAATTGAATATCAGATGCTTGTTACATCCAAAAGTGCGGCAAAGGATGAACTGCTCAAAGGTGCATGGGCATATCTTGACGGTGCTGTATTTGGTGAGGATCCTGACACAATTCTGCCCGATGCTGATAAGGACGCATGGTATTATGGTTCAAGACTGTGGTTTGAAGCTGACGGTACAGGCAAACTCACATTAGGCGGATATGACAGTTCAATGAGTTATGTGATAAATGACGACTGCACTATTTCAATGACTCATGGGAATCCGGAGTCAACAGAGCGTCTGGCACTTGGTCAGCATGAAAAATACGGAACAATTCTGTATTCAAAAACGGACAAGAATATAATTTATTATCAGGCAGTGTTCTGATTCTGCGAAAGTTTCTGAAAACCGGAATCGCTGCTCTTTTTTCCGGATTTCAGAGTCGATGCTGCCTTCGG
>ONRO01000324.1 GCA_900320235.1 uncultured Eubacteriales bacterium | reverse complement strand
GACAGCCATTTGAGAATTATCAGCGAGTTTTCGCAGAGCCTATTAAACAGTTGTTTCGTCAAACGGCGACAAATAAATTAGGACATTTAGGATTAGCGTTTTTACTTCTTCCATATTTAAACCGTCAATTTAATGTATTATGTCTGAATCCCCTTGAAGACGACTGGAACAAGGTTGAGTTAATGACAATGACGGATGTATGTCAAACATTAGGCTACGATGAATCTCACGCTATGCGGTTACAGCGAGATTTAGAAAAACTTAAATATGACTACAATGGGAAACAAGAATTTCTTTTTGCTTTTGTCGGTCAGAGTAGCGCAAGTCAAAAGAGAATAATGCTCAATCCTCATTTTATATATGTTGGCGACATCTACGAAAGCGTGCGACAGACGGTTAAATATTACGAGGTGCTGCCAACGAGAAGAAAAACGAAAAAATCAGCTTAAAAATTCGCCATTTTCCGAACTCGTAATTTTGTAAAAAATGGCTTAACCAAGCCGATTTTCGGTATTTTTGGGCGTGTTATTACATTTATTCTACAAGAATTAAGAATCATATATTTTAGGTAGTAATAGTAGTAAGATTCTAAATCTGATATTTATTTGATATATGATTCTTATAGTTTTTAAACCAAAGTAAAAAATATATATCGTATTGACGGCTATGACGATTTATTAGTATCTATTTCCTTTACTCAATCATCATAGTCGGCAAGTCCCCCGACAGGGCAAATAAGTATAAGGAGTCATAAAATGTTTATTGTGGAAAAAGAATTAAAAGCAGGAGATTTTTTAGAGAAAAAAACAGCCACAATAGATGATTCTGGTGATGATATAAAAATAGAGTATTTATATTATTTGGTGTTAGTCGTTATAGTTGAATTTAATGAAAGACAACACATAATAAAGTGGTTCATGATTATTATATAATTGATGATAAGTACCAAATAAAAACCAGGTCAAAAGACCTGGTATATCCTATGTCCTGCCGGACGGGCAAGAGGTCAACGCTAACGCTTATGACCACTTAAATATTACAAACTTGTAACTTTTTATTAAACTGGAGGAATGTAAAATGAGCAAAATCGAAATTAAAAATATGAACGAATATAATCCCGAATACCGTAAGGATAAATCATTGATATGGAAAGCTATCGGGAAAAATGGAAGAACTAAAAAAGAATATCCAAATATTTCCATTAAAAAAATAGTTGTTCCAAAGAATATAGAATACGATACTTCAATATTGGATGAATCACGAGAAATGTATAAGATTACAGGAGAAATGATTCCAGTGTATGTATCTCCCAATTTTAGGCTTATCTCAGGGTTTGAGCAGTATCTGCTTGCCAAAGAATTAGGTTTAACGCAGATACCTTTTCAGCGAGTGGCGAAAGCAAGCAAACAAGAAATAAACAGTAATCGTAATAATACAGCCATTAAAACCCAAAGCGGGAAAATTATTTACACTTCAATAGGTAAGGCAAAAAAGATTAAACAGAATTACAGATTCGCGAAATCCAACGGATGGGAAGTGATTATTCACGATGGCTTAACGTTTTCTTTACGAGAAAATAAAAGCGGTAAATATCTTATTGGGAACGAGGACAGAGGAAAAAGCCTGAATGGATTCAGACGCAAATTATTCAGACTCAAAGACGAATTGGCGGAGGAAATCGGAAAATGAGTAAAGAGATATATTACGCACAAGCGTATATCAAAAATATAGACGAGTGGAAAGAGTATATTGCTAAACTCAAAGAAGAAAAAGGCGAAGATAATATTACTCTTGAAGAAGCTGCAAATTTCAAGTTTGAATGGGGAAACAAAGAGATTCACAATAAATCATAACAGAAGGATGTGATATAAATGAGCGATTTTAAAGCACGAATATTAGCTGAACTCGACACCTCTGAGGTCGAGCGGCAAGTTAATAATCTTAACGGTAAAAAAATAAAATTAGGCGTGGATTCGGGCAATGCAACAGGCAATATCAAAAATGTAAACAACAGCATCAAAGATACGACAAAAAGCGCATCATCGTTTGGCGATGCTGTTAAACGGTCATTAGGTTTCGGTTCGGCAGCGGCATTAGCAGCCAAAAGCATACATTTAATAAGAGATGCGTATAGATCGGCACTTGAAGCCGTTAAAGAATATGATTCAGCTATCAAAGATATTCGGACGGTAACTAATGCAAGCCATTCCGAAGCCACGAAAATGCTACAGCAATATAATCAAATGGCACAGACATTAGGAGCAACAACAAAAGATGTTGCTGATTCCGCTGTTACATGGTTAAGACAAGGCAAAACAGGGCAGGAAGCTAACACACTAATATATGATTCGATGATGTTGTCCAAAAATGGTATGATTGATTCTGCTTCTGCTGCCAAATATCTGACAAGTGCAATGAACGGATATAAAGTAAGTGCGGAAGATGCAGTTACTATTGTTGATAAATTGTCGAAACTTGATTCAAGTGCAGCTATAACAGCCGGTGGACTATCAGAAGCAATGGCACAAACAGCCGTTACTGCGAGTGATGCAGGCGTTGAAATGGATAAGCTGTTGAGTTATTTAACCATTGGTAACCGCCAAATAATCCTACATTCAACGAACAAAAAACAGAGCCATCACGGCTCTGCAATAATCATTCTGAAGTTTTGTAAGGTAGGATCAAATCATCCGAACTCAACACATCGGTCAGATACT
>ONRO01000299.1 GCA_900320235.1 uncultured Eubacteriales bacterium | reverse complement strand
ATGAAGTATTTTAAGACTATAGTTCCAATTCCGTTGTTTTGATATTTATAATCAATAGCAAATCGATGAATATACAAAGAATCAAAAAAATGCCTATCATCTGCAATTCTAAAATATGCAATTATTACTCCTATTATTTCTTCTTTTAATTTTATAACAAAACTATAATTCCATTTATCTTTAAAAAAATCTTCACTTTGAGACACCAAATCATTTTTTTTCCATGAAATATGAGGAATAATATTAATTATTTGTAATATTTTATCATAATTGCTTTCACAAACCGAAAGCGACAACCTATCTATAGTTATTTCCTTATTATCTGTAGAAACAAATGAAAATATCACTTTTTTGCTCTCCTAACAACTACATATGTGAATTCAATCTCTCTTCTATTATTTGTAGGAGAGAAATCAGTATATGAAAAAACTATTCTAGTTTCACTTGAAACATTACCACTAAACAGTTCAAACTGAATATTATCATTATTAAATAGAACCGTGATAATCTCTGCTTTGGGAATATCTACGGTAATTTCTTTTTCACCATATTGTAATCCCGAATCAATCACAATCTCACTTGCAACTGGATCTAACCAACTTTCAATTTGAGAAACTGTATCTTTGTAGTGTATGTAGTCTTGTTTAAGAAGCGTATATCCAGATACAATAGCAATAATATTAGTTAATAACAAGAAGATAATAGAATGATTTTTAAAGAATTGTATAACAATACTAATCTGATGTTTTATTGCCGAAAAACGATTATTCTCTGCATATCCCTTTTTGGTTGGGAAAGGAGGTCGATCAGACTCTAAGATTTGCTTCCATGTTTGTCCATAAAAAACACTTTTTGCCGAAAAAGCTTCTTTATATTCACTAGAAACCTCATCTGTCAATTCAAAGAAAAAGCACTGAGCAATCGCCTCTAATGAATGCAGTTCCAAGGATTTATTAGAAAGGTTTGATAATTGAAGTCTCATTATGCCTTGATAATATGGATCAACATATGCCGTTGTCACAACAACCCCAACGTCCGAGAGTGATATTCTTGGAATAATAATACAAGCGTACTTTCCATTCAGTTTTATTCTTTCATTAGTTAGAATAATAATTGATTCACCTGGATTAATAATATATTTGTTGTCATTTTTCCGTAAATCCACACAATCCTTTGTTTTCTTAAATGTATGTTTTCTAATAATATTATTTTTGTTTATTGGCTTTATAATTGGTCCCATAGTTAATTTGAGTCTGTCAGAATACAAATTATCTGCTGAGTCACTCTCCAACAAAGGTCTTTCCATGTCATACAGAATACAGTTTGACTCCTTTTGGTAAAATGATACTGTTATCTCTATTTCTTTATTAATAAGAATGTTCCTTATACTTTGATCACTCAGCATTTACTCACCTCATGTGCAGATTATTATAAAATTATATTTTTAATCTAAAAAGCATTTCATAACCATATAATCATAATCAACTAATAACAAAATGAAAAAGTATAACGTTAGCGTGTTACAAAAGACAAGAATTTATCAGATAGTAATTTTCCCAAAAACACATTAATCTAACGCTTCATAATTGTTTTCTTATCTGTTCTTTGGTTCTAAGTTTATTGATATTTGCATCTATACCCAATAAGATCCTTTTATATATTTATTTTATCACGAAGGCACTTAATTATCAAGAGAAAACAGCAAGCAAAGCAGAAAATTATCTCACTTGGCGCTGTGCTATTTTGGTATAGATTAACTCTGTATTTCAACATCAGCTATATGTATGGTACGCATGAAGTAGAGCAGCAGATTTGTATAGCGAATTTTATGGTATTATTTGATATAGCACAAATATCGCTTTCTATAAAAGCCGATATTTACCTTTGGTTATTTGACCATTTCTATATTTGTTTTGATTTCAATAGTTGATTTCTCCTGCCATTAACGTTACTTTTTTCTGTCATTTACATTTAAACATAGGAAAAAAGCAAAAGTCAAGGAAGGTCAGAACGCATGTTTGGCATTTCAAATAGCCGTAATCTTTGTTTTGGCATCGCAAAAATGAGACACACTCCAAAATCACCGACACTGCGCAAATATCCTCAGTCTGGTAACTTACCCTACTTTTCCCAACAAATCATACACAGGGCGACACACGGCAAAACAGGGCTGAAAACTCTTTCCCCTCGTTGTTGGCGAAGGGATGTCTGTAATCAGAGATTGAAGTTGTCGGTCAATCCTGCCAATCTAGTTGTATCTCTTTTCACATAATAGATTTCCGTGATTT
>ONRO01000380.1 GCA_900320235.1 uncultured Eubacteriales bacterium | reverse complement strand
CTTTCTACCGGATACAGGATTTATGATACCCAGACAGGACTCCGGGCTTTCAGCAACGGACTGACCGATTACCTGCTTTCTGTTGAAGGAGAGCGGTATGAATACGAAATGAATGTACTTCTTCAGCTCTCCGGGCAGAAAATAAGTGTCTGTGAAGTTCCGATCACTACGGTATATCTCGATAATAACTCAGCTTCACACTTCAATCCGGTAAAGGATTCTTTCAGGATATACAAGGAAATACTGAAATTTTCAGCATCTTCTCTGCTGAGCTTTCTTATTGATTATGGATTTTTCTGTGCTCTGATGGCACTTACCGGTATGACGGTGCTTTCTAATGTTCTTGCAAGGATAATAAGCGCAACTGTGAATTTCTCCCTGAACAGAAGCTTTGTTTTCGGCAGTCGCGGGCATATAGTCAAAGCTGCTGTAAAATACTTTTTCCTTGCATTGGTTGTTCTTGTGTTCAACACATGCATTCTCAGGCTTCTTATCACTGCGGGTCTTCCCTATATGCTTGCAAAGATCATTACAGAAACATTGATGTTTTTCTTCAGCTGGACAGTTCAGAAATTATTTATTTTCAAGGAGGCAAGATCATGAAAAAATACATTTATTCAATCTGTTTCTCTTCTGTGCTTGCAGCTTTTACTCTTTTTGTTGTACTTGATACCTTTGTGATAAGCCGTCCGATGGAATATGTGCATGAACAGATCAATACCTCAATGTTCAGCAAAAGTCAGAGCGGCAGTATTGCAGATGATATTACAAATGACACTGATTCCGCAAAAACAGACTCAGCAGATACCTCAGACCTTCAATCGGATTCTACCACAGGTACTTCAGAGGAAGAAAATAGCGACTCTTCAGAAAAATCATCTATTTCCGATGGTGCTGAACTTATCGGCGAATATCAGAACGATCAGGCAAGTATCAGGCTTTATAAATACTACTACGAAAGCACTACTGTATATACCGCTGATATTGTTGTCAGCTCAAGCGAATATATCAAAACTGCATTCGCAAATGATTATTACGGTAAAAACGTTACCGATAAAACTTCTTCAATTGCACAGCAGAATAATGCAATACTTGCAATAAACGGAGATTACTATGGCGCAAGAGAAAACGGCTATGTGATCCGCAACGGAGTAGTATTCCGGGATACAAACGATGGCAGAGATCTCCTCTGCTTATATGCTGACGGTACTATGAAAATTGTAAACTCAGGAGATCAGACCGCTCAGGAACTTGTTGACAGCGGTGTATGGCAGGCTTTTTCTTTCGGTCCTGCTCTTGTACAGAACAATCAGGTTGACGTAACTGTAAATCAGGAAGTCGGAAAAGCAATGGCAAGCAATCCGAGAACGGCTGTCGGAATGATAGATACAAACCATTTTGTCTTTGTTGTATCCGACGGCAGAACAACTGAAAGCAAGGGCTTGTCTCTTTATCAGCTTGCAACATTTATGAAAAATATTGGTGTGAATACAGCCTATAATCTCGACGGTGGAGGTTCTTCAACACTATATTTCAATGGTGAGATCATCAATTATCCTACCACATCCGGCAGGTCTTTAAAAGAGAGAGGAGTGAGTGACATTGTTTACATCGGACAATAATATCAGACTGCAGAAACACCTTATCGGAAGTATTATTGCTTCACTGTTCTGCGCACTGTTTGCAGCTGTTTATGAGGCATTCAGCTTTGGAGTTTTCTCCTATTTCATGCTTTTCGCTTTCGTTTTTCCACTGCTCGGCTGCTCTCTGCCGTACAGTATTCTGGTGTTCATTAACAAAAAATCACCCGATTTATCAAGCCTTCGCCTCTGGAACAGCGGAATTGCTGCACTTACTGTCGGCTCAATAATCCAGGGAGTTGTAGATATCTATGGAACTACAAATTCTTTTATAATTGTCTATTGGGCTGCCGGCATTGTATTCTGCGCTCTCGGATTAATAAAATGGTGTCTTTACAACAAAAAAACTGTAAATGCCTTTTATTCTCAGAATCGGCAGGATATCTGATGGAATAGTCTGTGAACTTAATAATAATGGGTTGACCAAAGAGAAACAGTTTACTTCTCTTTGATCAACCCTTTTTTTATTATTATCAGAGTTCAATTATTTCTGCTCCGTTACATGCAGTAACTGTATATATTTCAGGAACACGTCCATACCGCGTTTCAAATGACTCTTTTATAGTTTCGGTAAATAATCTTACAGCGCCTTTTTCCATCAGATTTACTGTGCATCCGCCGAATCCTCCTCCTGTCATACGCGAACCGTATACCCCGGGTATTTTCTGTGCGGTTTCTGTCAGAAAATCCAGCTCACTGCATGATACTTCATAGTCATCCCTGAGTGAAATATGTGAGGCATTCATCAGTTTTCCGAATTCCTCATAATCTCCACTTAACAGTGCTTTTTCAGCATCAAGTGTACGTTGATTTTCATAGACTGCATGTCTTGCACGACGATAGCATATTTCATCTGATATTTTGTCTGAGCTGCTGTCAAATTCCTCCCTGCTGAGTGAACACAGTGCTGCAACATTCAACATATTCCGGACTCTTTCACATTCCCGACGCCTGTCATTATATGCTGAAGATGCAAGAGAATGTCTGACTCCGCTGTTTACGATAATGATACTGGCTTCTCCGAGCGGAGCATATCTATATGACAGTGTATTTGCATCAAGCAAAACAGCATGTCTGTTTTTACCCATTGCACTTGCAAACTGATCCATAATTCCACAATTAACTCCGATAAAACGGTTTTCTGCAAACTGCCCCAGAACAGCAAGCTCCTGCGGTGTTATTGCAAGTGAAAAAAGCTCTCTAAGCATGATCCCCGCGGATATTTCCAGTGCTGCTGAAGAAGACAGACCTGCACCCTCCGGCAAGTCGCTTCTGAAATAAAAATCAGCACCGCTTTCAGGATAATATCCAAATGCCGCAAATGCACGGATCACACTGGCAGGGTAATCTGCCCAGCATCCTTGTAACTGAAGCTTGTCAAGATGATACCCGATCACACCGGCTGCGGGATAGCTTTCTGAATAAAACTGAAGGATACTATCCTTACGGCGTGAGGCTGCACAATAGATGCCACGATTAATTGCACAGGGAAAAACATGTCCTCCGTTATAGTCGGTATGTTCTCCGATAAGATTTACCCGTCCGGGTGCAAAACAGGCTGTTTGCGGATCACGGTGAAATATTTCATCAAAACCCGAAAGAAGTTCTTTCATTATTATTCCCCTCCTTTTTTGACAGTCTTATCGCTGTCCACGGCTTCTATGAAATACATCCGGGCTGCAAAATCAGGAAATACTCTTACATTTTTATTGAATCCGGTTCCTGAATATGCCGGACTCAGTGAAACACCTGTGCGCATCAGAATCTCTCCTGTGACAGTGATATCCTCTTTCTCGCCTTTAAGCTTAACCGCCTTTGCTATCGCATTATGTACAAGTGAATCCTGTTTTACATGAATCGGGGAAACATTATTTATCATGCTGCCGAATTGTCTGATATCAATTTGTTCGG
>ONRO01000069.1 GCA_900320235.1 uncultured Eubacteriales bacterium | reverse complement strand
ATTTTTGTACTTTAATTTCAAGGAGGTTATTTAAATGGCAGTACCTAAGAGAAAGACATCCAAAGCAAGAAGAGATAAAAGACGCTCAGCAGTATGGAAGCTCAGTGCTCCTGCACTTGCAAAGTGCCCGAACTGCGGTGAATATAAGCTCGCTCACAGAGCATGCACAAGCTGCGGAATGTACAACGGAAGAGTTGTAATCAACACAGAAGCTTGATCGTCTTCTGGTTTATAGAGAAGGAGCAAATCCTTCTCTATTATTTTTTAGCAGAAAAACGAAAGCAGCATTATCGGAAAAAGCTGTACGAAATAAACGCGAGGTTTAGGTCCACCCTTATTCAAAGGGTGGCAGGGGACCAGTGAGTGCGGGTGTCCGATGGACACCGCTGCCAGTGGCAGCAGCACCGACCGAGCCGGCAGGCAAGACCCGGAGTCCCCTGGTCGCACTCCGCAGAGTGCGAAAGACCCGAGGGTGAGAGGGAAAACAGGAAGCGGAAAAGGAGGATGCAAGGTGTCAATGCCAGTTGTTGCGATAGTCGGCAGACCGAATGTGGGCAAATCAACATTGTTCAATAAGCTCATAGGTGACAGGGTAGCAATAGTAAATGATACTCCGGGTGTCACAAGAGACAGAATATTCGGACAGTGCGAATGGAGAAACAGAAAGATAACAGTAGTCGATACAGGTGGAATAGAGCCATATTCAGACGATATAATATTAAAGCAGATGAGAAGACAGGCGGAGCTTGCAATTGATGCAGCGGATGTTATTGTACTTGTAACAGATGTGAAAAGCGGAGTAGTAGCAACAGATGAAGAGGTTGCACTAATGCTTCAGAAAAGCGGCAGACCTGTTGTACTCTGTGTAAATAAATGCGACGGGATCGGAGAACCAGATCCTGCATTCTATGAATTCTATAACCTTGGACTGGGAGATCCGATACAGGTTTCTTCAGTGCACGGACATGGAACAGGTGACCTTCTGGATGCTGTATTTGAGTACCTTCCGGAAGAAAATGAGGGCGAAGAAGAAGACGATTCAATAAAAGTAGCAGTGATCGGACGGCCAAATGCCGGAAAGTCTTCACTTGTAAACAAGATCACAGGCGAAAACAGATGTATAGTATCAAATATTGCCGGAACGACCCGTGACAGTATAGATACAGTAATAGATAATAAACACGGCCGGTTTACTCTGACTGATACGGCAGGTATCAGACGCAGCAGCAAGGTCGATGATGCGATAGAAAAATATAGTATAATCCGTGCCAAAATGGCAATCGAGAGAAGTGATGTCTGTGTAATAATGATAGACGGAGAAGCAGGCGTTACAGATCAGGATACAAAAATAGCCGGACTTGCACATGAATCGGGAAAGGCTTGTATAATAGCAGTAAATAAATGGGATGCTGTTGAAAAAGACGGAAAGACCATGAATGAATACAGAAAAAAGCTTGAAACTGAATTTGCATATATGTCATATGCCCCGTTCATATTCATTTCAGCAAAAACCGGTCAGCGTCTTGACAGACTTTTTGAGCTTATCGTTACAGTGGTGAATTCTGCAGCAATGAGAATAACTACCGGAATGCTCAATGATCTTCTTGCAGAGGCAACGGCAAGAGTTCAGCCTCCCACAGATAAAGGAAGAAGACTTAAGATAATGTATGTTACACAGGCATCGGTGAAACCTCCGACATTTGTGTTTTTCGTAAATAATGCCGAGCTGTTCCATTTTTCCTATCAGCGTTATCTTGAAAATAAGATCAGGGAGACTTTCGGAATGCAGGGAACTCCGATCAGATTTATTATCCGTGAACGCGGAGATGAGAAAAAATAATTGTATTTACAGCTTGAAAACAAAACTTTATCATAGGGGAGAAGATATTTTTGGAAATGTTAGCTGAGCTTTTTACAAGCTATTGGCATTATCTGCTGATAGCAGCATTAGCAGCTTATCTGATAAGCAGTGTCAATACTTCAATAATTGTAACAAGGATCGTAAAGCATGAGGATATCAGAAATCTCGGAAGCGGAAACGCAGGCTTTACAAATGTTCTCAGATGCGTCGGTAAGGTCCCCGCAATTATAACTTTCGTGGGAGATTTTATGAAGGGCGTTGTTTCAACTCTCATACCTTATATAATGACAGTAAATATGAGCTCTGAAACGACTTCTCAGGAGATAAGGACGATAATCCTTTATACAGGCGGCCTTTTTGCTGTTCTGGGTCATATGTTTCCGGTCTATTATAAATTCAAGGGCGGCAAGGGCGTTGTTACAACAGCTTCAGTAATGCTGATGACCGACTGGAGAGTGCTTGTTGCTGAGCTTCTGATATTCGGAATATTCTTCGTCGTAACGAAAACTATCTCGAAATGCTCTCTGCTCTGCGCAGGATCCTATCCTTTTGTAGCAGCAGCACTCAGACTCCTTGACAGTATGGGTCATCTTTCTTTCCTGTCACCGCTCAATTCACCTACACCGATGTTTATTGCATGTGTTTTTGTGATAACATTTATAAATGGATTGACAATAATAATCATGCATAAGGATAACATCAGGAGAATTCTTGACGGAACTGAAAAGAAGATCACATCAAAAAAATAACCTGAAATGATCGGGAGAGCTTATTCTCCCGATTTTTTGACAAAATACTCTTGTGAATACTGACAAAATATGATATAGTATATAGGTAACTGAAATCAGAATTTGTATGAAAACAGGTTCATTATCTGTATTTCAAAAGCAGTTACAGTATTATCCAAATAATAATCCGGGGTATGGTGTTCTCTGTCCCCGCTATTAATAATACGGCTCTGGCTTGTGTAAATTATTATCAGCGGATAGAGTAATCCGTATTATGCTGGTCTTAAATGGATTGGAGGGTCAATATGAATATTGTACTTGATCTGATAGTTTTGCTGATCGTTGTTCTTCTTGTTATCAGCGGTTATAAAAGAGGAGTCATCAAAACAGTTGTTGAACTCGGCGGAACCTTGCTTTCTTCACTTGTGGCTTCGCTGGGCGGCTCGGTTCTTGCTGTGAATCTGTATGATTCTTTTATTAAGGAGCATGTGATCGATGCTGTATCGAACTCTCTCCCGGAAATAACTCCGCTTACGAAAACAGTTGAAATAACGGAGCAACTTGTTAATAATGCCCCGAGCTATATTACCAATGCATTTGAGCTGATGGGCTATGATATCAATTCGATAACAAATGATATCAATAATTCTACAACTAATATTCCTGTAATGGTTGAATCAATGATAAGACCCGTAATGATAAAGCTATTTACAGTTGTTATTACAATTGTCATTTTTGCAGTTATTGCAGCTATCATAGCACTTGTATCAAAATCTATCACATCGGTCGTTCAGATGGCAGGACTCAGTGGAGTAAACCGTGTTCTTGGCGCTGTTGTGGGTCTTGTTGAAGCAGTTGCGTTGATAATGGTTATTTGTATGATAATTTATATACTTACTGTGCTTCTGCCGACAGATGCCGCTCAGGGACTGCGGGATGCAATAGATTCTACATATATTTTCAAGTTTATTGCCGATATTAATATACCTGAAATGATTATCGATAAAATAATAACAGCCTGACAGCCTTGCTGAATTAAAAGGATAAAAAGAAAATGCTGGCAAATGGTCAGTAATACAGGGAAGGGAGAAAAACTATGATGTTATGCTCTAAGTGTAATAAAAGACCTTCTGTCGTATTTGTATCAAATACGGCTAATCCGTCTGAAACTGTCGGATATTGTCTTGTATGTGCAAAAGAAATGGGTATAAAGCCTGTTACAGATATAATGGAAAAAATGGGAATATCCGAGGATGATCTTGCGAATATTCAGGATCAGATGGATGATCTTGCTCAGTCCGGCGTATTCCCGGATATGGAAGAACTTGATGATAATCAGGATCTTCTTTCAGAAGATGATGAGGATGACGATTTCAGCCGTGGAGGCGCACCGACATTCCCGCCGTTTTTCAAAAATCTTTTCAACTCAAAATCACCGAGCGATAAGCTCAGCGAAAATGAAGGAAAGAACGGTAAAACAGACGAAAAGCAGAATAAACGTGATCAGCGTAAAAGACGTAAGAACAGAAAGCATATCGATTCATATTGTACAAACCTGACACAGCGTGCCGCAGACGGTAAACTTGACAGGATTATAGGCAGAGAAAAGGAAATAGACAGAGTTGTTCAGATCCTTTCAAGAAGAACAAAGAATAACCCGTGTCTTATAGGTGAACCCGGTGTCGGTAAAACTGCAATTGCTGAGGGTCTTGCGCTCAAGATCGCAGCCGGAGATGTTCCGCACAGACTTAAAAATAAGGAAATACAGCTTCTTGATCTGACTTCTCTTGTAGCAGGTACTCAGTTCAGAGGTCAGTTTGAGAGCAGAATAAAAGGTCTTATCAGTGAGGTGAAGGAATCAGGTAATGTTATCCTTTTCATTGATGAGGTTCACAGCCTTGTAGGAACAGGTGAATCTGAGGGTTCGATGAATGCAGCTAATATTATGAAGCCTGCACTTTCCAGAGGAGAAATTCAGGTTATCGGTGCAACAACCTTCAATGAATACAGAAAATATATTGAAAAGGATGCAGCTCTTGAAAGACGTTTCCAGCCTGTAACAGTTGCAGAACCGTCTGTTCAGGATACAATAGATGTACTTCTCGGGGTAAAGAATTACTATGAGGATTACCACAGGGTACAGATGAATGACGATATTGTCAGAAAAACTGTTGTCCTTTCAGAAAGATATATCACAGACCGTTTCCTCCCTGATAAGGCTATCGATCTTCTTGATGAATCATGTACCCATGCATCACTCAGAAATAAGAATCTTGAAAAATATGATGAATCCAAGGATAAAATAGAAGAACTGAAGGAACGTGAGGAAGAACTGAGAGGCGAGGATGAAATAGATTATGAAAAGCTCGCAACCGTGCAGTATGATATTGCAAAGCTAGAAAAAGAACTTGATGAAATGAATCCTGAATCTATCTTTGCTGAAGTTACAGAAGAGGATATCGCTCATGTAATAGAGCTGTGGACAGGTATTCCGGCTTCCAAGGTTACAGAGAATGAGCTTCATAAACTTGCTGACCTTGAGGATAAGCTCCGCTCAAGAGTGATCGGTCAGGACGAGGCAGTAAAGGCACTTGCGGCAGCTGTAAAGCGCAGCAGGGTACAGATAAGCCCTAGAAGACGACCGGCATCTTTCATTTTTGTAGGACCTACAGGTGTCGGAAAGACAGAGCTTGTAAAGGTTCTTTCAACTGAGCTTTTCAATACACCTGAAACACTGATCAGACTCGATATGAGTGAGTTCATGGAAAAGCATTCTGTCAGCAAGATAATCGGTTCTCCTCCCGGCTATGTAGGCTATGATGAGGCAGGCCAGGTGACAGAAAAGGTCAGACGCAGACCGTACAGCGTTCTTTTGTTTGATGAAATTGAAAAGGCACATCCCGATGTGCTTAATATCCTTCTTCAGATACTTGATGAGGGTGTTCTTACAGATGCACAGGGAAGAAAGGTCAATTTCAGCAATACTGTTATCGTAATGACCTCAAATGCAGGCAGCGAAAAACGTGAAAATGCTCTCGGCTTTGCAAAGACCCAGGCTCAGGCAACAGAGGAAAAAGTCAGAAAAGCTCTTTCAGAGTTCCTCAGACCGGAATTTCTCAGCCGTCTTGATGAGATCATCGTGTTCTCCGCACTTACAGAGGAAAATTATATTGAAATCAGTAAGCTTATGCTTGATGAATATGTTGATACATTAAAGGAAAAGGGTATCAGCTTCAGATATGATGATAAGGCAAGGGAATATCTTGCTAAGAAATCCTTCGGCGGAAGCAGCGGCGCAAGAGATCTGCGCAATCTCATCCGCAAAGAGGTTGAAGATAAGATCGCTTCAGCAATCGTGGACAGCAGGGACGGTATTATCACAGCTATCAGCGTTACTGCTGAAAATGACGCTGTAAAGCTTGAGGTTCTCTGATAAGGTTAAAAATAAAATAATCAAGCTCTGTCAGACGTTTATTACGCAGACAGAGCTTTTTTGTTTTTTGTTTTAATTAAAAGTAAAAAGAGGAGCTTCGTAAGATCATTGTACGAAGCTCCGGATATTAAGCACAGGTATTGATATCTGATCAGAATTCAGATTTGATGGAACGTTCAAACATTTCAGTAAGAGCTTCCTTTGCACTCATTCTGCCTGAAATTACATCGGCAACACCATGGCAGATCGGTAGATCAACATTGTATTTTTCGCCAAGCTGACACAAAGCTGTTGTTGTATCGACACCTTCTGCAAGCAGACCGTATTTTTCACCCTTTACAAGTGTTTCTCCGTACATACGGTTGTGGCTGTACTTGGAAAAAAGAGTTGCCTCATAATCGCCGAGATGACAAAGACCATATGCCGAAAGCTCATTTCCGCCCATTGCTTTGATAAGCCTTGCGATCTCTCTTGTGCCCCTTGACATAAGCGCACCTTTGAGAGATGAAAGGTTCAGTCCGTCGAGCATTCCGGCAGCAATACCGATTGTGTTCTTTGCAGCAGCGCCGATTTCGTTACCAATCAGATCCCTGCCTACATAGAATCGGATAAGTTCACTTGAGAATTCAGAGATAAGGTATTGTTTAAGCTCCTCGTGACGTGAGTCAATGACCATGCAGTTCGGAATACCCTGACTGAAGCTCTGAGGATGTCCGGGACCAACCCATACAGCAACCTGAGTTTCATCTGTGATATATTCCTCAACAATCTGAGTAAGACGACAGCCGGTATTGAGTTCAATGCCCTTCATACAGAGAACAATCTTTTTGCCTCTGATATCCTGCTTTACAAGATCTTTCATAAAAGATCTGAGAGCCTGAGAGCTGATAGAAATAATCATAACCTCAGCAGTGCTTACAGCAGAAGCAAGATCATCAGTTATTCTTATGGAATCTCTGAAAGAAAGCATATTGTTTTTTCTTTGTGTTTTCAGCTCGATGAGCTGAGGTGCATCCGGCAGACCCCAGATCGTGACATTATGTCCGATCTTGTCAAGATACCAGCCGATAAAAGAGCCCCATCTTCCGCAGCCTAAAAGTGTGATATTCAAATCAGATTCCTCCTCTGAAAATAAAATTTATAAATTCATTCCGGATAATCAGTAAGATTTATTATCCGGATTCTGTTCTTTTTCAAAGATATAGTTTTCAAGCTTGCCGGCAATAATACCTGTAATTATGCCGAAAACAGCACCGAAAATTACATCAGTCGGGAAATGGACATAGAGATAAAGTCTTGAAAATGCCATGAGAAATGCAAACAAATACATAATAATGCCAAGCTTTTTATTGTACATAAAGCATACGGTTGCTACACTGAAGGCAAAAAATGTATGACCTGAAGGAAAAGAAGTATCAAATTCCGGTTTGACCGTCAGCTGAATAGTAGAATTGAGTTCGTACGGACGTAATCGTGAAACGATGGGTTTCAGAATGCCGCTGCAGACGATCAGAGTCAGGATAAGAGCTGCTGAAAGTCTGGTGCCGAGTCTTCTGTATTTTTTTGTGATAAGACAAATGATAGTCCAGACGATCCAGACAATTCCCAGTGCACCAAGCATAGAAATGAACGGCATGATCTTGTCAAGAACAGGATTTCTGATATTATCTTGAATAAAGTTCAGAATAACAAATTCCCAATCCATATTCATACTCCTTTACAGATATTCCGGACTGACTGCAGAAACAGGCAGCATCGGGGAAAATACATTATCATTTTGTTCAGTATACAGGATAAATATGCTCAGATCCGGGAATAATTCCGGATCTTGCAAAGCTTATGTTCACATACAGTATATCATATATTTCCGGTAAAGGCAAATCAATAATAATAATATCTCAGAAATAATAAGCTATAACAGGTTAAGCCGTCAACAGAATCACGCAGATAAAAATGTGTGCAGAAAAATAAAATAAATGTTGATTTTTTTAAAAAGATATAGTATAATATGTTTGTCGCCTTGAGGCGGAGTAGGTATGCAAGACAGAATCATACTTTTGGAGATGCGAACGGGCAGGCGCTGTACGACGGCTCGCCGTGAACCATGTCAGGCGGGGAACCGAGCAGCATTAAGCGTGCACAGCTGTGCGATACAGTAAGTCTGTTCGTCCGTGTCTCCAAGCGTATGGCACCGCTGTGCGGTCTGTCTTGTTTTTTTATGTACAGACTGCTTTGAGGGAATCGGAATAACCCGGCATCAGGCTTGCCGAAGTATCAGACTGGTGCAGAATGTCTGAATATATTCTGCTTTGCTCAATGCTATTCAAAAAAGGGGTGAGGGTATGTATCGGGTATTGTACAGAAAATACCGGCCGAGGTTTTTTTCTGATGTTATCGGTCAGCGTCAGGTCACTGATACTCTGAAAAATGAGCTTGAATCCGGAAGACTTGCTCATGCATATCTTTTTACCGGGTCAAGAGGAACAGGAAAGACAACATGTTCAAAAATCCTGTCAAAGGCTGTAAACTGCCTTAACCCTGAGAACGGGGATCCCTGCGGAGAATGTGAGATCTGCAGAGGAATAGATGAAGGAACAATTCTTGATGTTGTTGAGATCGACGCAGCAAGCAATAACGGTGTGGAAGATATTCGTACTCTCCGAGAGGAAGCAAATTTCACACCTGCAAAAACAAAATACAGGGTATATATTATAGACGAGGTGCATATGCTTTCAATAGGGGCGTTCAATGCGCTCCTGAAAACACTTGAGGAACCTCCGGGATATGTGTTGTTCATACTTGCAACAACGGAGGTGCACAAGATACCGGCGACAATACTCTCAAGATGCCAGAGATTCGATTTTCACAGGATCTCACCTGAGGATATCGCAAAAAGACTTGAATATGTCTGTGAACAGGAAAATGTTGAAATAGATGAAGAAGCTGCACTTCTTGTTGCAGGCATTGCCGACGGTGCGATGAGAGATGCATTGTCACTGCTTGATCAGTGCATGGGCAGAAGTGAAGGACATATAACGGAAGAAATTGTCCGCCTGACAGCCGGACTTGCTGATAAGAGCCACCTGATCAGAATAGCTGATTCTGTCAAAGCACATGACAGTACGGCTTTCATTGAAATGATAGATGAGCTTTATAAAAACAGTAAGGATATGGCAAGACTGTGTGAGGAGCTTATTGAGCATTACCGTGAGCTTATGCTGATCAAGACAATGAAGCAGCCAAGGAATATTATAATAATGTCTGAAAGCGAATTTGAAAAGGCACATGCTCAGGCAATGTCTGTACAGCTTGATGATATCGTCAGAGCAATCGGAATACTGCAGGACGCACAGGAAAAAATGCTGCGCGGTGCAAACCGCAGGATCGAAATGGAAATGACTGCGGTGAAGCTTTGTTCCGCAGACACAGTAAAGAATGTTTCAGCAGATCCGTCATTTGAAAAGCGTCTTGCTGCAATTGAAAAGTATATTGTGTCAAACAAAGGCGTTTTGCAAAGAACTGAGTCTTCACCGGCTGCACGGCAGAAAACAATGCTTGCGCCTGCCAAAAGACCGGGAGCTGAAGAGATGGAAAAACTGCGCAGTAATGCAGTTGCTTTTTCAAGATGGCCTGAGGTCGTTGAGGAAATATCCAATTATTCTCCGACAGTTGCGGCAGGCTTCTCCGGAAGTAAGGCATATATTTCGGGAAGATATATACTTGTTGATTCTGACAAGGATATCTGCTTTGAATGTCTGAGAAAAGCAGAGCTTCGTGATAAAGTAAGGGAAACAGTAAGAAACCTTACCGGAGAGGAATATAAGCTCGGAAGATACAGCTATCCTGATGAGAAAAAAGAGGACGACCCTCTCAGCCTGTTCATAAGTGATCTGAAAGCATCAGGAGTGAATGTCGAGGAAAACTGAAAATCAGCGGTAATTATTATCGCTTGATAGGTTCGCAATGACGAATCTTATATAATTATAATTATAAAAAAACGGAGGCAATTAAAATGAAAGCAAGATTACCAAAAGGATACAGTAACGGTGGAAATACCAATATTCAGCAGCTTGCTCGTCAGGCTCAGAAAATGCAGGAAGAAATGGATGCTGCAAGCAAGGAGCTCGATGAAAAGGAATACAGCGCAGCTTCAGGCGGCGGAGCAGTAAAGGCAGTAGTTAAAGGCAGCCTTGAGATAAAGTCGATCGAGATCAGCAAGGATGTTGTTGATCCTGAGGATATCGATATGCTCAGCGACCTTGTAATTGCAGCAGTTAATGAGGCAATCCGTATCGCAAGAGATGAGAAGGCTGATACAATGGATAAGATATCAGGCGGACTTAACGTTCCCGGATTGTTCTGATCATGGCAGGGTTTAATAGTATCCCTGTATATGAAGAACTTGTTGAAGCGATACAGCGGCTGCCGAATATCGGAAGGAGATCAGCAGAAAGGATCGCCTATCATATTATAGAGTCGGATGAAAAAGAAGTGGATCATCTTGTGAGGGCAATAATAAATGCACATGACAAAATACATAAATGTGAGATATGCGGCAATTATACCGATCAGAAAGTATGTTCGATCTGCAGTGATCCGTCAAGGGATAAAAGCATAATCTGTGTTGTAACAAGACCAAGAGATATTGTTGCTTTTGAAAAAAGCAGGGTGCTAAGATGCAGATATCATGTTCTTCATGGACTGTTGTCACCGGCTGAGGGAATAGACCCTGATATGATAGACATCAGAAGTCTGATTAATCGACTGAAAAAAGGCGGTATCAAAGAAGTCATAATGGCGACAGATCCTTCTGTTACAGGTGAGGCAACAGCAATGTATATTTCAAAGCTTATCAAGCCTATGAAAATAAAAGTCACAAGACTGGGATATGGAATCTCAGTTGGCAGTGATCTTCAGTATGCAGATGAGATGACATTGTCAAGATCACTGGAATACAGAAATGAAATATGAACAATGCAGGGTACATCGTACCCTGCATTATCAGGATAAGGTGGTGGATTCTATGGCGAAAAAACAGCCTGATAATACAATAGCTCAGAATAAAAAGGCATTCCATGATTATTTCGTCATAGAAAGCTATGAAGCAGGTATAGAATTGTGCGGCACAGAGGTGAAATCGCTCAGACAGGGAAGAGTAAACCTCAAGGATGCCTGGTGCACAGTTGAGGACGGAGAGCTTTGGGTCAAAGGTATGCATATCAGCCCATATGAGCAGGGCAATATCTTTAACCGTGACCCGATGAGAGTGCGAAGGCTTCTGATGCATAAGCGTGAGATAATGAAGCTTTTCGGAACTGTCAAGCAGGAAGGCTTTTCACTGATACCGCTTGCACTTTATTTCAAGGGATCACATGTCAAGCTGAAACTCGGACTTTGTAAGGGTAAAAAACTCTATGACAAAAGAGAAGATATGGCTCAGCGTCAGGCAAAGCGTGATATAGAAAGAGCTGTAAAGGAAAGAAACAGATAAGATATCCGACTTTAACCGATTATCGGTTAATATACATGGGGGTGCAATGGTTTCGACGGGGGGCGGGAACGCCGGCAAGCGAGCAGCGGCATTGCGGAACCGCTATAAAATCCGTAAAACTTAAATAATAAACGACAACAAAAAAACTGTTGCCCTTGCCGCTTAATTAGGCAAGCGTTCGTGCAGTGAGTACCACGGCTCTGTACGGGCGTCGACTTAGTGGTGAACGTGAACAGAGATGAGTCTTGCTCTCTGTCATGATTTAAAGACTACCGAAACGGCAGGCCTGTCTGTGGGCGTGCCGCGGGGGGAATCCTCAAACACAGACTGCGCTCGGAGAAAACCGACCGGATAGCCTTTCGGACAGGAGTTCGATTCTCCTCACCTCCACCATTTATTATGAAAATAAATTTTATTGTAATTAAAAAAACCTTTTATAAAGCTGATTTTAAACACATATAATATCTCGTGGTAACACAAGATACTATTTTGGTAACACAATGTCAAATCCATCGTCGTTCAATGAAAATATATTCTAAGTAAATATACGGATAACCCGCTGAGTGATACGGTCGGTTATTCGTTTCTTTTTTTGCAGCAGTAAATGACTTCTCTGAGTGGCAAAATAAGCCTGAGAAAATAAACAAAAATATCTTGAAATACGAAAAATTGTTTGTTATAATAAATAAAAGTGTTTTTGCTTAAAGAGATATGTTTTCATAAACACTTTGTAAGAAATGATTGACTGAATTTCCGGATATTGCTGTTGATACAGCTTTTGTTTTTATAATTTCATGGATTGTCCCGGAGATTCAACGGCAAATAAGCTCCGGATTTTTTTCAGCCGGATGAAAGGTGATTATCGTGAGCGATAAGAAAAAAGAGGAAGTCAGAATCAAAAAAGACGGCAAGGAAAAAGTCAGACCGGCTTCAAAAGCAAAGCTAAAGCCTACAAAGCTTTGTTCACCGCCTGATTTTCCTTATCATAACAGAGAACTGAGCTGGATGGATTTTAACAGCCGTGTTCTTGAGGAAGCATTTGAAAAGGATAACCCAATACTCGAGCGTCTTAATTTTCTTGCAATAACAGCGTCAAACCTTGACGAGTTTTTTATGGTCAGGGTTGCCGGCGTGATGGACAGGATGCATTCGACAAAGGGAAAAAAGCCTGATGAATCAGGAATGAGCGCTGAAAAGCAGTTTGAACTTCTGACAGAAAAAATTCATGATTTTGCAAAGAAACAGTATTCCTGTCTGAACCGTTCACTTATTCCGGCACTGAGAAAAAACAAGCTCAGATTTCTTAAAATAGATGAACTGAATAAAACTCAGCGTCAGCAGGTTGACCGGTATTTTGATAAGTTTATTTTTCCGATACTGACACCGCTTGCTGTGGATACATCAAGGCCGTTCCCGCTTCTTATGAACAAGAGCCTTAATATTGCTGTACGCCTGTCAAAGGAAAGCGAGGATATCTTTGCAGTTGTTCAGGTGCCCTCGATCGTATCAAGGTATTTTGAGGTCGAAAGCGATAACTGCAGAGCATTTGTAATGCTTGAGGATATTATTATAGACAAGCTGTCCGAGCTTTTTGAGCTTTATAAGATAAAAGCATATCTGCCGTTCAGAATAACAAGAGACAGTGATCTTGATATCGATGAGGATGCTGATGATCTTCTTGTTGAAATAAAACATTCACTTAAAAAGCGTCAGCGAGGTGATCCGGTAAGACTTGAAATGTCTGTAAGAAGCGATGAATCTCTCAGGGAGTTTCTCATTGATATGCTTGATGTCAGCAGCAGTGAGATCTATGAGGTGAATGGTCCTCTTGATCTGACATTCCTTTCAAAATTTGCAAGGATCGATGGTCTGGATGACCTTCAGTTCAAACCGATAATTCCTGTTGAGCCTCCTGCAGATTTCTTCGGCTATGAGGATTTCTTTGAGGCTATCCGTGATAAGGACAGAATGGTTCATCATCCGTATGAAAGCTTTGACAGTGTGATCAAATTTATAAATCAGGCTGCAAAGGATCCTGATGTTCTCGCAATAAAACAGACACTGTATCGTGTAAGCGGTCATTCGCCGATAATTGCTGCTCTAATAAAGGCAGCAGAAAACGGTAAACAGGTAACTGTACTGGTCGAGCTGAAGGCAAGATTTGATGAGGAAAACAATATCGGTTGGGCAAAAAAACTGGAAAAAGCCGGATGCCATGTAATATACGGCCTTCAGGGACTGAAAACTCATTGTAAAATCGTTCTTGTCGTCAGAAAGGAAGCAGACGGACTCAGACGTTATTTGCATATGGGAACGGGTAATTATAATGACAGTACCGCACGTTTTTATACCGATATTGGTCTGTTTACCTGTGACGAACAATTCGGAGAAGATGCTTCTTCACTTTTCAATGTAATCACAGGATACAGTACACCGCCAGTATATAATAAAATGAAGGTGGCTCCAACCGGACTGAGGGATTTCTTTGAGGAAATGATCAGGCATGAAACAGAAAATGCTCTTGCCGGATTGCCGTCGGGAATTGTCGCAAAGATAAATTCGCTTGTAGATCCGTCAATAATAAAGCTTCTCTATGAGGCATCTAAGGCAGGAGTAAAGATAACCCTTATCGTAAGAGGAATCTGCTGTCTCGTTCCGGGTATAAAGGGAATCAGTGAAAATATAACCGTGAGAAGTATTGTCGGTCAGCTTCTTGAGCACAGCCGTATTTTTATTTTTGAAAACGGCGGAAATAAAAAGATATATATGGGATCGGCAGACTGGATGCAGAGAAATCTTGATAAAAGAGTTGAGCTTGTGTTCCCGATAGAGGATCCTGATCTTATCGACAGAAGCTTCAGTATAATAGAAACAATGCTCAGGGATGTTCTGAATACCCGTATCCAGCAGCCGGACACTTCTTATGAGCTGATAGACAGAAGAGGAAAGAAACCGCATAATTCACAAAGAGAATTCGCTGAAATGGCAAAAAGAGCACTCTCAGCAAAGAAAACTGTTGTCATAGAAGAAAACCGTTTCAAACCTCTGACAGGTAATAATCATAAACTTTAAGCTTCGGCTTATTCATAACCGATAAACAAAAATTATGGAAAAGGATGTGTTCATGTATGAAAAGAGTAGGTATTCTCACCAGCGGCGGAGATTGTCAGGGTCTGAACTCTGCAATCAGAGGTCTTGCAAAGGGCCTGTATTTCCACTATGGAAAGAAAGTAGAAATCTATGGTATCGTTGACGGTTACAGAGGACTTATCAACGGTGAATACAAGCTTATGGAACCGGATGATTTTTCAGGCATACTTACAAGAGGAGGTACAATTCTCGGAACCTCACGTCAGCCGTTCAAACAGATGAGGATAATTGATGAAGCAACAAATGTTGATAAGGTAGCTGCAATGAAAAAGACATATGCAGATCTTAAGCTTGACTGTCTTGTTGTACTCGGAGGCAACGGTACACATAAGAGTGCGAATATGCTCTCTGAGGAAGGACTGAATGTTGTATCAATGCCGAAGACAATAGATAATGATATCTGGGGAACAGATGTGACCTTCGGATTCCAGAGCGCAGTTGATATCGCTACACAGGTAATAGACTGTATCCATACAACAGCAACATCTCACGGAAGAGTATTTATCGTTGAATGTATGGGACATAAGGCAGGCTGGCTGACCCTTCATGCAGGTATTGCAGGAGGCGCTGATGTAATACTTATCCCTGAGATACCTTACGATATCAATAAGGTAATAGATACCGTCAAGACCCGTACAAAGAACGGTAAGAGCTTCTCAATACTTGCAGTCGCAGAGGGAGCAATCTCCAAGGATATCGCATCTCTTCCGAAGAAGAAAAAGAAGGAAGCTATTGCAAATATGATGTATCCGTCAATTTCCTATAAGATAGCTCACGAAATAGAAGAAGCAACAGGTCAGGAGACAAGAGTTACTGTTCCCGGTCATTTCCAGAGAGGCGGCAGCCCCGACGCTTATGACAGATTTATCACAACACGATATGGTGCAGCATGTGCCCAGCTTATCATTCAGGAAAAATACGGCTATATGACTGCCCTGATAAACGGTGAGATCGTTCCTGTACCGCTCAGTGAGGTAGCAGGAAAACTCAAGGGTGTGCCTGTTGATTGTCCGGTTATTCAGGATGCAAAGAATATCGGTATCTCTTTCGGTGATTGACTTATTCAGGATAATATAATATAATTCAGTTATGGCAGAGTGATCTGTCATAACTGAATTTGTATATATTGCTTTTGAATAAAAAGCAGCAGGAGGTAATAAAATGGCTGAAGAAAGTAAAATCGGAGTAAACCGTGAACTTATGAGAGAAAGAAAGCGCTGGCTTTTTTTCGGAATACCATGGACATTTACAAAATATATTCTCACAGAAAAGAAAATAATTATCGAATCAGGTTTATTAAACAGTTCTGAAAATGAAATACTTATGTATCGTGTGACTGATATGACTCTGACAAGATCACTGTTCCAGAAGATGTTCGGACTTGGATCTCTGACAGTTTATGCACATGATAAAACAAACCCGACACTTCTTGTGAAAAATATCAAGCATTCAAAGGAATTCAAGGAGGTTCTTTCTGAAGCAGTTGAAAAGGACAGACTAAGAATGAAGATGCGTCAGAGTGAAATCGTAGATGGAATACATGATTTTCATGATGACGGCTTTCCGTCAGATGATGTGCTTGATATGTAATGTATTTTGTGGACTGAACTGATTTGATTTTCCCGGCTTTAGCTTTAATTGTTTTTACGGTTCTGTTTCGTGTGTGATAATAAACTGACGTATCAGAATGTATGATGACTCCCTCGGGAGGGCTTTGTATGGAAAATAAAAAAAAGAAGGTTTCAATAAAAAGAGAAGCATGGCATATATTATGTATTGTATTTGCAGCTGCAATGTACGGCTTTTCAATAAATAATTTTCTTCATGGTTCGGGCTTGCTTTCGGGCGGTTTTACCGGAATTTCTCTTCTCGGTCAGCATGCCCTTAAACAATTTGCCGGAATAGATGTTCCGCTCAGTGCAATATACATTCCACTGAATGCTGTTCCTGCTATTCTTGCATTCAAATTCATCGGAAAACGCTTTACGATCTATTCCCTGATAATGATTGTATTATCGTCTGTCTTCGCTGATGTTATTCCGGATCTGAATCTGACAAATGATATCCTGCTATGTGCAGTTTTCGGCGGGATAATAAACGGAACTGCAATTGCAATCTGTCTGCTGAGTAATGCTACGAGCGGAGGCGCAGATTTCATCTCAATCTTTATCTCTGAAAAATACGGTAAGGATGCATGGAATTATATATTTGCCGGAAATGTTGTTGTACTTGTCTGTTCAGGTATCCTTTTTGGCTGGAGAGGAGCTATGTATTCGATCATTCTTCAGTTCTGCTCAACAATGATAATACAGATTCTGTATAAAAGATATCAGAAACAGACAATGCTCATTATTACGGAAAAACCAGATAAGGTATATGAGGTTATCAGGGAAAATACAAATCATGACGGAACACTGTTCAAAGGACTTGGTCTTTATAAGGGCAGAGAACGTAATATGATTTATTCTGTTGTTTCTTCTGACGAGATACGCAGAGTCGTTGCAAAGATAAAAAAGGCAGATCCTGGTGCTTTTATCAATATTGTAAAATCAGAAGAGGTAATGGGAAACTTTTACCGCAGACCAAATAACTGAAATATTCCGACCGGAAAACATGTAAATGTAAGTCCGGTCGGTTTTTTATTATCTGCTTTGTTCAGAAATAGAAGGGAGGACTATCTTTAAGGAAGATAGTATGGGCTATTATTTACCCTGCGGCTTTTTAAATAGTGTCAAAATAAAGGAAAAGAAAATTGCTGCGGCTATACCGGCTGCACAGGCTCCGAGTCCTCCAGTTAAAATACCGACTATTCCTCGTTCTGCAACCTGTTCGCGAACACCTTCAGCAAGTGAATAACCGAATCCTGTGAGCGGAACTGTTGCGCCTGCACCGGCAAAATCTACAAATGGTCCATAAACTCCGATTGCCGTAAGAAAAACACCCGCAGTTACATAAATAACAAGTATTCTTGCAGGTGTGATTTTTGTTTTGTCAATAAGTATCTGTGCGATAACACAAAGAATGCCGCCGGTAATAAATGAGATCAGATATTGCATTGTTATCAACTCCTTAAGATCTGTTTTTATTATTTTTCCAGAATAATAAAGGTGATATTCATATAAAAAGTGTTAATATTAACCAAAATTTTAAAACAGTGGAATGTTATTTGTGTGCTTGTTAAATATTTGTCAAAATTATGTATTTGTCTATTGAAAAAGGCAGAAGAATGTGTTATTTTTATGCATATGATTTTAAGGAAACACTGAAATAACCGGAGGTTCAGATTACCATGGCCATCAATGTTTTCCCTGATGATCAGATTTCAGATGAAAAGGAAGGGTAATTATGAGCTACATGTATTTACTGGTGCTGGCAATAATACTGGCATCGACAAAGATTTTCGGACTTGTTTCCCAGAAGGTTAATATGCCCCAGGTAGTCGGCGCACTTGTCGCAGGGCTTCTGATAGGTCCGTCTGTATTCAATCTTCTCGGAGCGGACAACTCTGTACTCGGCGGAGGAAATGATCTTGAATTCATCAACCGTACAGCGGAGATAGGTGTAATAATACTTATGTTTCTTGCCGGTATCGGAACAGATTTCAGTGAGCTTAAAAAAACAGGTGCAGCATCTCTTATTATTGCACTTATAGGAGTAATTGTTCCGATGGCAGGAGGAGCACTGACTTTCGGACTTTTCTATGGCTTTGATTTTTCCGATCAGCTTCATGTATGCAAAACCGTTTTTGTGGGAGTAGTGCTGATGGCAACCTCAGTAAGCATAACTGTTGAAACACTTAGAGAAATGGGAAAGCTCAAAAGCAAGATGGGAACGGCAATTCTCGGGGCGGCTATAATAGATGATATTGTCGGAATAATTGTACTGACACTTGTCACAGGTCTTCAGGATAAAAGCGTTGATCCGGTTGAATCAGTGATAAAAATAGGTCTTTTCTTTGTATTTGTTGTTGTATGCGCAGTAGTTATAAAGCTGCTTTCCATGATTCCGTCAAAATTCTATGCAAAGAAGCACAGAATTGTAATATTCGGTCTTTCATTTGCGTTTATAATGTCGTTCTGTGCAGAATATTATTTCGGAGTTGCAGATATCACAGGAGCATATTTTGCCGGTCTTATTCTTTGTAATTATTCATCGCATGAATATATAGATAAAAAAATAAGCATCGTGGCATTTGCATTTTTCTCACCTGTTTTCTTTGCAAGCATCGGAATAAAAACACATATCACAGCTATGGACGGAACAATACTTGCGTTCTCGGGTGTTCTGCTTGTTGTAGCGATACTGTCAAAAATACTGGGCTGCGGATTGGGTGCAAAGCTTTGTAAATTCACAAACAGGGAATCTCTTGCAATCGGAATCGGAATGGTTTCGAGAGGAGAGGTTGCACTGATCGTTGCGCAGAAGGGTAATGAAGCAGGAATAATTGATTCAGCACTTTTCCCGCCGATAGTTCTTGTCGTAATTGTTACAACAATTATCACACCAATACTTTTAAAGCTTGTGCTCACAGAAAAAAGAAAAAAGCAAGCACAGAAGCGATCAAATGTATCAGCTGAATGAAAAACGGAAAGTTTTACAACGTTTGCCTGAAAAGAAAACACTGATCAGTAAGTATTCTTGTCAAGTGTAACGAACTGCCCGCAGAATAAACTGATTTACAATGATAAGCTTAAGGCATCTGCTGTATATGCCTGGGTTATGAAAATATATTTTCAGAAGAGGAGAACCAAAGGGAAGTGACAGGCTCATTACCTTACGGTCCTTCTCTTTTTCTGTATACGAAATGCCGGACATAATTCTTATAAAATCGTCTTACGGGAAAAGAAAGCACAGAATAATTAGTGCAAGGAAAAAACGCAAAGCCTGTGAAAAAAATAATACTGTCAGAACTTGGTCAAGGTGCTGAAAAATATATAAAACCATTGACATTTTAATGCAAAAACTATATAATGTTATTTGATATGTTTTGTCGATAAGGGCGAAAGCTTTCGGCAAACAATGGGATAGTGAAAATCAGTTTGTAAAAACCGAGTTTTCGCAAGACCGAAAAAAAATATTCATTTGGAGGATACCGTATGAAACGTGTTGGCAAACCGGTGTTCTTCATCGTATTCGCAGTCATTCTGCTGCTTACCTATACATCTGTTTTTGGTGTATACAGTGAAAACGGCGATCTGACGGTTACTCATATCAAGGGTATTAATGATATACGATGGGGCATCGACATCAATGGCGGCGTTGAAGCTGTGTTCGCTCCGGCAGACGGAATCGACGCAACCGAGGAACAGATGCAGTCGGTAAAGGCAATCATAGATCTTCGTCTTGTTAATCAGAATGTAACAGACTATGAGCTTTATCCTGACTATACTAATGACAGAATTACTGTCCGTTTCCCGTGGAAATCTGACGAGGAAAACTATGACCCGGGTGAGGCAATCAAAGAGCTTGCTTCAACTGCACAGCTTGTTTTCAGAGAGGGAACAGAACAGACAGGAACAGAGCTTCTTACTGGTAAAGAAGTAAAGAGTGCTTCTGCAAAATATATGCAGGCAAACGGCAGCCAGAAGGCACAGTATATTATTGATCTTGAATTTACCGATGAGGGTAAGAAAAAATTCGCAGATGCAACAAAGAATAATATCGGCAAGCAGATTTCTATCTGGATGGATGATACAATGATATCAGCTCCGAAGGTAAATGAAGCTATTACAGACGGTAATGCGATGATCTCATCCAATGATAATCCGTTTACAGCTGAAAGTGCAACAGAACTTGCAAATAAGATCAATGCCGGTGCACTTCCGTTCAGCCTCAAGGTTGAAAGCTACGGTACCATCAGTCCGAGCCTTGGTACATATGCACTCCAGGCAATGGGTATTGCTGCTGTTGCTGCACTTTGCTTCATTTTCCTTTTCATGTGCATCGTATACAGACTTCCGGGATTTGTTGCATTTATCGCACTTCTCGGTCAGCTTTCACTTTCAATTATGGCAGTATCGGGTTATTTCACAGTATTCCCGAGCTTTACAATGACAATCCCGGGTATTGCGGGTATGATTCTTTCAATTGGTATGGGTGTTGACGCAAATATCATTACCGCAGAAAGAATCAAGGATGAACTGTGGACAGGCAAGACTCTTGACGGCTGTATTCAGAACGGTACAAAGGGATCACTGTCGGCTATCATAGACGGTAATATAACTATCATTATCGTTGCAGTTATCCTTATCCTTGTATTTGGTCCTGCAAATATCTTCTCAGCTCTGTTCGGAGTTTCAACAACGGGTCTTATCTATGCCTTTGGTTATACACTTCTTGTTGGCGTTATCTCCAACTTTATCATGGGCGTATGGGCTTCAAGAACGATGCTTCGCTCTGTTTCGGGACTTAAATTCCTGAGAAATAAAAGATTGTACGGAGGTAAGAAGAAATCATGAGACAAAAATTCCATATAGATT
>ONRO01000125.1 GCA_900320235.1 uncultured Eubacteriales bacterium | reverse complement strand
TTGCCTCTGCCATAGTAAAGGAGCATTATGATCCGATACTTGGCATTGAGCAGAATGATTATATGATTGAAAAGTTCCAGTCACCGCAGGCAATAAGAGAGCAGATCGAACACGGATATACTTATTATTTCATAGTATCAGACGGAACAAGGGCAGGCTTTTTCGGATATTATCCCCGTGACGGAAAGACCTATCTTAGTAAGCTGTATGTAGAGAAAAGCTTCCGTAAAAAGCATCTTGCTCATGACAGTATGGAGTTCATTGCAAAGGAAACAGTCAAGGACGGTATGAACAGTATCTTCCTCAATGTCAACAGACATAATTATGACAGTATTGTGGCATATGAATCTCTTGGCTTTAAAAAGATCCGTAAAGAGGATAATCCTATCGGACACGGATATTACATGAACGATTATGTAATGGAAAAAAATCTGTAAAAAAATAACCGCTGACAGCATGGCTCGTTCTGTCAGCGGTTAATATTTTATTAAAAGGAGTAGTAATTCAAGTATGGCTTATGGTAATTGCTCAGTCTCCTGTATGAGGTGAGCAGTACGGCAGTTTCGCTCAGGTGTGCCGTACAACGCAGCTTATATAGCTGCGGAACATATAAGTTGATTATTGAAAATATATTATTCAAATACAGCTTTGAAAGCCTGATCAAGATCAGCAATGATATCGTCAATATGCTCTGTACCGA
The DNA here is from genome assembly GCA_900320235.1 of uncultured Eubacteriales bacterium. Classification (GTDB taxonomy): domain Bacteria; phylum Bacillota; class Clostridia; order Oscillospirales; family Acutalibacteraceae; genus UBA1213. The sequence goes on along the minus strand of ONRO01000125.1, from coordinate 4,830 downwards.
TTGAAAGACGGATCGTGCTCTGGGAAATACCCTGATCTGCAAGTTCTTCATCAGTAAGCTGTGAATGAGTAGTTGTTGCCGGATGGATAACAAGGGATTTTACATCTGCAACATTTGCAAGTAAGGAGAATATCTCAAGACTGTCAATAAACTGATGAGCTTCCTTCTGACCGCCCTTGATTTCAAAGGTGAATATGCTTGCGCCGCCGTTCGGGAAATACTTGTTGTAAAGAGCATTATCCGGATGATCGGGAAGTGAAGGATGATTGACCTTGGTAACGTATTTGCTTGAAGAAAGGTATTCAATGACCTTCTTTGTGTTTTCAGCATGACGCTCAAGTCTGAGTGAAAGTGTTTCAGTGCCCTGGAGAAGAAGGAATGCAGCAAAGGGTGAAATAGCTGCGCCCTCGTCACGGAGAAGGATTGCTCTGATATATGTCACGAATGCAGCAGGACCTACTGCATCTGCAAATGAGATACCGTGGTAGCTCGGATTCGGAGCAGCGATAGGAGCATATTTTCCGCTTGCCTTCCAGTCAAACTTACCGCTGTCAACTATGATACCGCCGAGGGTCGTACCATGACCGCCGATAAACTTTGTTGCAGAGTGAACAACGATATCAGCACCGTGTTCGATAGGTCTGATAAGATAAGGAGTACCGAAGGTGTTGTCAACAACAACAGGTACACCGTGCTTGTGTGCGATCTGCGCAATTGCATCAATATCAGGAATATCACTGTTGGGGTTGCCGAGTGTTTCAAGGTAAACTGCCTTTGTGTTGTCTTTGATGGCAGCCTCAAGTTCCTCAAGGTTATGAGCATCAACAAATGTTGTATCAATGCCGAACTGGGGAAGTGTGTGGGCAAGTAGATTGTAGCTTCCGCCGTAAATAGTTTTCTGAGCTACAATATTATCGCCTGCCTGAGCAAGAGCCTGAATAGTGTATGTGATAGCAGCTGCGCCTGAAGCAACTGCAAGTGCAGCAACACCGCCCTCAAGAGCTGCGATTCTTTTTTCAAGAACATCCTGTGTTGAATTTGTAAGTCTGCCGTAGATATTGCCGGCATCACGAAGACCAAAACGGTCTGCAGCATGCTGGGAATTATGGAAAACATATGATGTTGTTGCATAAATCGGAACAGCTCTTGAATCAGTTGTCGGGTCTGCTGTTTCCTGTCCTACATGAAGCTGAAGTGTTTCAAATTTATAATTTTTATTACTCATAATAATGTACCTCTCTTTATTTAATGATTTGCTGTACAGTAAAATATATGTGCAAAGTTTTCCGGTCTGACTTTCAATACAGCTTATGCTGACCGTTTATCTCAGAAGGTCAGTATAAAAGCCTGAGATAAGGTACATTTCACATTCGTCCGTTTCTGAAATTATGTCTTAATGCTGATAAGATCAATAGCATATTATCTCTCCCAATCAAATACATTTAATACCTATATGTTTGGTATGCATTTATTATAATACATAATTCCTATCTTGTCAATAGGAATTATAGAAAAAATTTATTAGTTTTAAAATTTTATATAGGGTAGTATTAAACCGGCAATCACACAGACAAAGTAGTATAGCGAGATCACAGAGAGAAAAGGACAGAGCAGTATACGAAAATGATTGAAGTTCAGGTCCGGAAGGGCAGAGCCCTCCTGGAAGAATAGCTGTTATAATACAGAATAAGTATTTTTCATTTGTTTTTTCATTTCGTACATTTGTTCATCAGCATTTTTAATACCAAGTTCAGCATCAAGAGGGTCATAGGGATTATTGATATAGCATCCGTAAGCAACTCTGATAGTAAACGGCAGAAGCTTGTCCTTATTTGCACTGGCAATGATACGGGAGAAATTCTCAATACATTGTGTAGTGATATCAGCGGCATTATTATAAAAACCGGCGACGAATTCATCTCCGCCATAGCGACCGTAGAAGCCGTCATACTGTTCGAAGCTGTCCTTGAGAGCAGCGGCGACGATCGTGATAAGCTTGTCGCCGTATTCATGGCCGTACTTATCGTTAGCCATTTTCAGATCATTTACATCAAAGAAAATAATCGAATAGCATTCTCCGGGACTGAGAGCCTGTAAAAAACCGTTTACAGCATTTCGGTTAGCAATACCGGTCATACCGTCGATGAAAGCGACCTGTTCAAGACTTTTCTTTCTCATAATTTCAGTTGAAAGCTTTGTATAATAGCCATAGAAAAGAGAAAATACAAAGATCATAATACCGAAGACGCTGAGAGAAGTAGAAAACAGCTGTCTGAAAAGATAGGACGTATCCCTGAGTTCATAGCGGATAACCTCAATTGTCATAACGCATATGGAACAGATTGTACCGATCTTGATTATCCTTTTGCTGATAGTATCGTTATCCTTGCTTATGAGAAGTGCAAAGACAGTGACAGTCAGACCGACAACAAAAAGAATTCTTTCCGTATGTGTAAACCGGAAAAAATGGAATGAGCCGAAAATATTCAGTGCCATTACCGCAAAGAAGATCACAGCATAAAAAGCAGAAAGGATCAGATAAATTTTCCTGAATTTATTTTTAAGTTCAAGTGAGAGGAACAGGCAGAAGGGGACAGGCATTAAAAACATTGAAAAATATTCGAGATTTGAGCAGATCATAGGATTATTGATAAAAATATAAAGCATATCATTCGATCCTAATACCCATAAGCTTGTCAGAAGGAAAAACATGAAAAGATAAATACCTTCTCTTGCGATGCCTGAGAATTTGCCGAGAGTTATCATAAGCAGAATCCCGATGATAGAAACACCGGCAATACAGATACAGAATACAAAATCGATCTCATGATTGATAAGCACATATCTCATAGAATATTCAGAAGGCATAAGCCTGACATTTTCAAGCTTTGTGAGATTTGCACCTTCAGGTACAGTACATTTAACGATTATCTCATCACCGAAAACATCATCTGAAATGGTTGCATTGATAAACGTGTTTCCAAGATTACCGCCGTTTTCTCTGATATCCTTTCCGTATTCAAAAATAGTTTTGTTCTGGCTTATCAGCTCTGTTTCACAATTATAGACTATTGCACAGACAGTAGTGTTCGGATAAGGATTCTCATCAGGAAGCTGTATATGAAAATACACGATATCTCCGCCGGTAGCCGGCTGGATAAAATTACTGTCATATTTATAAATGCTTCCGTCAGATTTCTGAACAACTGATTTAATATTGCTGTCAAGAAGATATTTATTATATTCACCGAGATTGCACAGACTTTTGAGTCCGAATCCGCAGAGAATAAAAATAACTACAATATCAATAAGAATAAACCAGATACGTTTTGTGGAAATATTTCTTGGGTCTTTCATTTTATTAGCTGCTCCCTTGGCAGATAATAAGTGTAAATAAATAAAAGCAATATTTCAAAACAACTATATTGTTATATAATAATACCATAAATGTAGTTTATTTTCAACAATCATACAGAACAATACACATTTTTCTTATGCCCGGGGAAAGATATCTCCGTATGACCTTTGTAAAAAAACCGGTATCAGGCTTTAAAAAGCACCGATACCGGAAGTTTTAATTTATTTTTCAGTGAATAAGTGTTTCAAGCTTTTCAGCAGCAGCCTTTGCTTCATCACTTACAATGCTTTCGATCCTGCCTTCGTCACATGCTCTGGCATTTTTCGGATCTATCGGAAGCTGTGCGATAACCTCAAGATCATAACGCTTTGCAACCTCTTCAATTTTGCTTTCGCCGAAGGGATAATGCTTTTTGCCGCAGTCAGGACAGGCAAAATAGCTCATGTTCTCAATAATTCCGAGAATCGGCACATTCATAAGCTTTGCCATTTTGACAGCCTTGCCGACTATCATTGAAACAAGATCCTGCGGTGAAGTGACAACGATGATGCCGTCGATCGGGAGAGACTGATAAACGGTCAGCGGAACATCTCCTGTTCCGGGAGGCATATCAACAAACATGAAGTCAATATCGCCCCAGACAACATCTGACCAGAACTGCTTTACAGTTCCGGCAAGAACAGGACCTCTCCATACAACCGGATCCTCTGCATTTTCAAGCAGGAGATTGATCGACATTACTTCAATTCCGCCTTCAGTTGTAACAGGGTGGATACCCTTTTCGCTGCCCATTGCTCTCTGATTAAGACCGAATGCCTTCGGAATTGAAGGACCGGTGATATCAGCATCGAGAATTGCAGTTTTATAACCCTTTCTGCTGAACATTACAGACATAAGAGATGTAACTATGGATTTTCCTACGCCGCCTTTTCCGCTTACGACACCGATAACCTTTTTGACTCTGCTGAATTCATTCAGGCTTTCGTGAATCTGTACAACAGTATTTCCGCCCTCTCTTGAGGAACAATTTGCACTGCAGCTGCTGCAGTCATGTGTACATTCCTCAGATATTTCCTTTTCCTTTTCGTTTTCTGCCATTGTGTTTTCCTCCTGATAATATGAATAGTTTTTTCCGCCGGAATATCCGGTCGGCATTTCAGTTATTTTTTGAAGCAATGAGTTTTATTATTCATCATTGCTGTCGTCCGGATCTGATTCGTCACTTTCATCAGTATTGTCAGCGATCTCTTCATTATCCTCTGAAGCTGCTTCATCAGTTTCGTCAGAGAGTTCTTCCTCATCTGTAACTGAATCTGCTTTGCCTTCATCATTCACACTGTTATCTTCAGCAGGAACTTCTTCCTTGTTTTCTTCGTCCTTTTTCGGAACATCAAGCTCATATCCGCTGAGAAATGTGTACGGAATACCATATCCGAGAGCAACAGCAGCTATGCTGACGGTTTCTGATGCTG
>ONRO01000296.1 GCA_900320235.1 uncultured Eubacteriales bacterium | reverse complement strand
TGGCTCAGAAAATTGAATATTATTCGTTGATTTTTAACGCACAATTTTATCATATGGGATTTTGCCAACTCATACTTGACACATACGGAACCGGGGTGTTGGTGCTGCTGCTGTTGACTTTGAGATAGGTTTGTGATATAACTTAATCAGCGGTGTTTCTGCACCGTTTCCTGACTGTATCTTATCCGGGAATCCGGAAAGGTAACAAAATAATAAGGAGTAGTTGAATATGAAAAACACTGTTTCTACCCTTCTTGCGCAGAAGCAATCTGGTGACAAGATCACGATGCTTACTGCCTATGACTACACTACTGCAAAAATCATTGATGAATGCGGTGTCAACTCAATCCTCGTCGGTGATTCACTGGGAATGGTAATGCTTGGCTATGAAAATACCCTGCCGGTTACTATGGAGGATATGATACACCATACTGCGGCTGTTTCAAGGGGCGCAGAAAATGCTTTCATTGTAGCTGATATGCCGTTCATGTCATATCAGGTAAGCGTTGAACAGGCTGTCATAAATGCCGGCAGGCTTATCAAAGAGGGCGGTGCAAACGCAGTAAAGCTTGAAGGCGGTGCTGAGGTCTGCAAACAGATTGAGGCTATCGTTAATGCATCGATCCCCGTTGTGGCTCACCTTGGTCTTACACCGCAGTCTGTAAATGCTTTCGGCGGCTTCAAGGTTCAGGGAAAAAGCTTTGAAAAAGCAGAAAAGCTTATTGAAGATGCAATTAAGATTCAGCAGGTCGGAGCTTGTGCAGTTGTTCTTGAGGGTATTCCGGCAAAACTTGCCGACATAATTACAAAAAAGCTTTTTATCCCGACTATCGGAATCGGCGCCGGAAACGGCTGTGACGGTCAGGTGCTTGTATATCAGGATATGCTTGGTCTGACTACCGGTCATACTGCTAAATTTGTCAAACGCTTTGCTGATCTCGGCGAAATGATGAGAAAAGGAATAAATGACTATATTGATGAAACAAAAAGCGGTGTATTTCCTGCCGCTGAACATACATATGCAATCGATGATGATATTATCAGCAAGCTTGAAAAGGAGAATATTATATGAAGATAGTAAATACAATTGATGAAGTCCGTGCACAGGTGAAATCATGGAGAGCTCAGGGACTTTCTGTCGGTCTTGTTCCGACAATGGGTTATCTTCACGAGGGTCATGCAAGTCTTATCGATGCTTCTCATCGTGATAATGACAGAACGGTGGTTTCAGATTTCGTAAACCCGATGCAGTTCGGTCCTAATGAAGATCTTGAAAGCTATCCCCGTGATATCGAACACGATGCAGCTCTTGCTGAGGCTCACGGCTGCGATCTTATCTTCCATCCCGATCCCTCGGAAATGTATCATGAAGGATTTTCTTCCTTTGTTGATATGACTGTACTTACACAGGAACTCTGCGGATTGAGCCGTCCTGTACATTTCAGAGGTGTCTGCACAGTTGTTTCAAAGCTTTTCAATATCGTAAAGCCCGACCGTGCATATTTTGGCAAAAAGGATGCACAGCAGCTTGCTGTAATAAAACATATGGTTGATGATCTTAACATTGACATTGAAATTGTTGGCTGCCCGATTATCCGTGAAGACGACGGACTTGCAAAAAGCTCAAGAAACACATATCTCAGCAAGGATGAGAGAAAGGCTGCACTTGTTCTGTCACAGTCAATAAAGCTCGGCTCTGAAATGGTCTGGAACGGAGAAAAAAGCTGTGCCGCTATCATCGAAGCTATGTCAAAGCACATCAGTAATGAACCACTTGCAAAGATAGATTATGTCAAGATCGTTGACCTTGCAACAATGCAGCAGATCGAAAAGCTTGACCGTCCTGCACTTTGTGCAATTGCAGTATTCATTGGCAAAACAAGACTTATTGACAATTTCTTTACTGAAGATATAATCTGATATTATTGTCTTACAAAACGGAAAAAAGGATAACATGATCCCGATATTGTGTCAGCCGGAATGATTTTCCTGATTCTGACCGGCTGAGAAAACGGAAAAGGAGAAATAAATGGAATTATCAATGCTTAAATGTAAGATACACCGTGCTGTAATCACTCAGGCTGAACTGAATTATGTAGGCAGCGTTACTATCGATGAAGAGCTGATGGAAGCTGCGGGACTGTTTGAATATGAACGTGTACATATCGTGAATGTGAACAGCGGCAGCCGCATCGAAACCTATGTTATCGCAGGTGAGCGCGGCAGCGGTATGATCTGTCTTAACGGTGCAGCAGCACGTTCAGGTCAGAAAGGCGACCACGTTATTATCATGGCATACGCTTCAATGACTCCTCAGGAAGCCGGACTTCATCAGCCAAAGGTTGTTTTTGTTGACGACAGCAACAAAATCGTCCGCACAGCAAAATACGAAAAGCACGGCGAACTCACCTGAAAAAAAATTCCGCACCTTCAGAAAACTCCGGGGTGCGGATTTTTTATTTATTCTTTATGCCAAGTATATTCTCAAGCTCCGAATAATCCGTTTCAGGGTGTTTTGTCTTTGCAAGTAAAATAAGCTTTTGAGAGGCTGCACGGTACAGTTCTCTGTCTGTATCACTTTCAAAGCAGGTCAGATGACGGAGTACAGTCTCGCAGTCGCAGCGTTCAACAGGTCCTGTCAGAGCAGATACCGGGTCTGTTTTTATAATACTGCTTATGTTTGCAGTTATCAGCGGCTCAAGTGCAGAAAGTGCCTGCTTCTGAGTAAAACCGCATTCTGAAAGAAGCTGAGTGCTTTCAGCGATAAGAGCACACACAAGATTGCTTGCCGCTGCACAGGCAGCGTGATACTGTATCTTATGCTCTGCTGAAAGTATCTTCACCGGATTGCCAAGCTTTTCAAAGAAAGCTTTCCAGTATTCAAGCCGGCGGCTGTCACCCTCTATGCAGAAATACGCTCTGTCTATCTGCTTCCACGATTCATATTTACTGCTTATCGGGAAAAGCGGATGGATGGAATACCCCTGCGCCCCATGCTCATCTATATCCGGAAATGCTTCCTGCGAGGACAGCGCTCCGCTGCAGTGACATATCATTTTTCCTCTTATATCAAGCTCCCTGACAGCATTATATATTTCTTTTACAGCATAGTCCGGAGTAGTGATAAAAACAGTATCGCTGTTTTCCACAAGCTCAGGTATATTTTCAAAGGCTTTGCTGCCGGTAAGGCGCGCGGCTTCAGCTGCACTGTCCCTGCTGCGGCTGAAATAGCCCGAAATATCTTTTCCGCTTTCAGCAAAATATTTTCCGAGAGTAAAGCCTGCCTTACCTGCCCCGATAAAACCAATCTTCATTTTAAATATCCCCTTTATCTATATACACCTGAGTTTACTCATGGTTCCTTAACATTCAATTCAGAAAAATGATAAGATTGAATAAGCTGCTTTCCATCAACGTCTGGCACAGCTTATCCGTCATCTCTGTAATAATATAATAACATATTTTTACTGTTCTATTCAACAAAACTATAATCCCAGGGTTGCCGGCAGGCAGCGTGACGCGCCCGCAGGAAGTGCCCTGGGGTGCTGGCACCCTTGACGCGCTATTGCTCCGTATACACTGCGCTCTGACAGAGAAGAACTGTTGCGCTCCCATGGTACTAACTATTTCTTTCCATTACTATTATGTAAGTTTTTTAAAATAATTACCGTAGTCAATCATCTCCGTTTCAGTTACCATAGCAGAAAGTTTTTCAGGCAACTTTACCCTGTTATTAAGCGTATCGACCCAGTCAATACTCACACAAAACTAATCTTCGTTAAATTTCCTGATTCCTGAGTCCAATCTTCTCAGGCATCCAAACTTACAAGGTTTTCAGCGTAACTAAGCTTGCTCACGCTCACACAAAACTAATCGCCGCTAAATTGCTGAAACCTGAGTTCAATTTTCTCAGTCAAGCTGACTTACCGGGTTTTCCGCGTAACTAAGCTTGCTCACGCTCACACGAAACTAAACGCTGCTAAAGAAATGAGCGAGCACGCCGCAGGCAGCGCAGCGTGGGAAAGCGAGTGCAGTAAGCGAGCACGCACACCGCGGCGGTGGGCAGCGCAGCGGGGTCGGGGTAGAGTTAAGGAGGTGTGATTTCAAAAGAGAGGGACCTTAAGAGGAGGGGCCAAAGCCC
>ONRO01000275.1 GCA_900320235.1 uncultured Eubacteriales bacterium | reverse complement strand
AAGACTAAGAATCATGTATAATCAAGCCCTCGGTGTTTGCCGAGGGCTTGCGTTTTGGGTGATGGGGTGGTTGTTGAGCGGTTACGATAATAAGAGTAGTGTTTATGAGTCTTAATTTTTGTAATGATAGATTTTATCAATATTGATATATCGGTATTAGTATTTACCAAAGTTAATTAATCTAGTATTATAATTATCTTTTTTGGTAAAACTATTGACAATTAACCTAATTGGGTATATAATATACTAAAATGACTTTGGGAGGTAATGCAACATATGTTTTGTGTTATTGTAGGTGATATTATTAATTCTAGAGGAATGAAAGGTGAAACGTTTATTAATAAACCATCCTCAATGGACGACATTTTCCAAAGAATTAATGATAAGTATTCAAAATATATAATGTCTGATTTCGGAACTGTTCGTGGAGATGCTTTTGAAGGGATTACTTACTCCCAAGCAGAATCGGTATGTATTATCGAGGATTTAATAAGGTTATTTTATGAACAAGCTGATGCTAAAATAAGGATTAGTTGCGTTTCAGGAGAATTGGAAAATAATAGTTTGGATCATAACAAGTCCGATGGCCCAGCTTTTTATACTGCTGTCGAAGAAATTAACAGAATGAAAGAAAAAACAAAGAAAGAAAAATTACAGCATTGGTTTCAGGTGAAATTTGTTACTAATACAATAGCCCAACCTTTGATTGACTCAATTCTTGATTTAGTGGCAGCAATAACTAAAAGGTGGACAGATCAACAACGTAAAATAATTTGGAATATGGCTGATTCCTCGTTTCAACAAAGCATTGTAAGCGAAAAACTATCAATAGCTCCTTCGATTATAAGCAAACAGTTAAAAGCAGCAAATTATCAAATGTATAGAGAGGCGATAGATAGTTTAAAAACTTTTTTAGAAGCAGAGGAGGTAGAAAACGCAAAACAGCAAAATGCAAGTTTTACTATTTTATATAGTTTAGGCGTAAGATATAACGAGCAAAGAAAATACAATCTATCAGAGAAATATATTACAAGAGCATTAGGAAAAGCAAAAGATGAGTATGGTGAATATGATATTAGATTAGTGCCAATATACAACGGATTAGTTCAATCTTGTGTAGAGCAGGTTTCTTATGGAACAATTTCCGAATTGGATAAGAAAAGACTAATTGAGAATGCTGCACAAGCTGTCGATTGTTCATTGTCTATTCAAAGTAGGTTTCCAAAGGATATAAAAATGTATATCCAAACAATTACAGCTAAAGGTAACCTTCTTTTAGAAATGGGTAAATATGAAGAAGCTCTTTGCCAATTTATTCGTGCAAAGGAATTAGTCGAAACCTTTTTAGGAAATGACAAAACATATATTTTTGGATGTAACAATAATATCGCTTTAACATATAAGGAATTAGGTAAAAACAGAGAAGCTTATGAGTGGTTAATGAAAAACAAGAAAGAGGTGATTTCTAGAAATAACGCGATTACAACAGCGGATTGTTTGTATAATATGGGATTAGTGTTAATTAATCTAAAACGTTATAATCTTGCAAAAAAATGTCTAAATAAAGCATATGAGATTTTTACAAAAGAATATCCATTGAAACATCCATTAATATTGGATGTCAAAGAGGCTTTAGCTTCTATTCCAAGAATAGAAGCACAACAAGGAGTGGAGTAATTTGAAAACAGTAGTAAGTATTACAAATCCTATTTTAATTGTAATGATTATTGGACATTTGATAGGTGATTTTTATTTGCAGAGTGATAAACTTGTAGAAAAAAGAAAAACGGGAATTGGATATTTATTCTTGCATAGTCTAATCTATGCAATATGTATGTCGACTGTGGTTCTATTATGTATCCCGATTTCAATAGAGAGTATAAAGCTTTCTGCTAGTCTTAGTTTAGTACATTTAATGATAGACTTAGTTAAACATATCATTTCAAGTATTTATAATAAGCATAATCAAAATGCTCAAAACAGCAAAATTTTTAATATATTGGTTTTCTTTATAGACCAAGCTTTACATATAATTAGTATAGGATTCTGCTATAAATTTATATGTCCAAATATGATAGCAAGAAGCTTTCTTCAATATAATATTAACACTATTTCTAGTAGTCCGCTTGTAATTATTTTGGGAATTCTATTAATCCTTAGACCAGTCGATATTATTATTTCAAAATTAGTGTTTGAAACACAAAGCACAGATAAAACCGGCAAAATAATTGGTTATCTTGAAAGAATCATCATTTTTATTCTTTTGCAATTTGGTGCATATAGCTCAATCGCTTTCGTTTTAACCGCAAAATCAATTGCAAGATTTAAGGCAATTGAAGAAAATGAAGGAAGGGCAAAGTATTATCTTATTGGAACTCTAATAAGCACAAGCTCAGTTATTATTATTTCGTTTGTGCTAGGTTTATGCGGACAACCTTAAAACCAAAACAATTGCAATTGTTTGGCACAAATAACCATAACCCAAACTATTACAGAGGTTATAAAAAGCTTTCCGTACACAACACACAAGCAACAAAACAACGCAAAAGCCCTGTAAACAAGCCAATCTATGTGCTTAAAAAGTTCTCGAAGAGATAATCAGCTATTTGGTTATTTATCAAGGCTTTCCGTTTTGGAGAGCCTTGTTTCTTTTTGAGCACAGGCGCAACTTCTGCGGCAGACACTAAAAGTAACGTAACCGTCAAATAAGATAAAGAAACACCCGCCAAGGATACCGTTTTGGCATTCGTGGCGGATGAAATTATTTATGGATGATTT
>ONRO01000065.1 GCA_900320235.1 uncultured Eubacteriales bacterium | reverse complement strand
GTTTCTGCATATACTGAATATGAAGCGGAAAGTGATTTTTTTGCAAGTGCTGAATCTGTAAGCTCATTTACAAATGAAATAACTGCCGGAGTAATATTTCTTTCAGCCATATCTACCATAGTAAGTGCCTCTATGCGTATCTGCTTGCTGTAATGTTCAAGCTCGATCTCATATCTTGCACGGATCTCCTGTTCTGTAACGATTCCGTTTTTAACAAAGAGGTCGATGTTTTTCTTGTCAACATAATGCTCCATAGCCTCAGGGAGAGAGCGGTAGTTGCAAAGACCTCTTCTTTCAGCTTCAGCAACCCATTCATCTGAATAGTTGTCACCGTTGAAGATAATGTTCTTATGCTCTGAAAGTGTCTTGCGGATAAGAGCTCTGACAGCTGCATCAAGATCATCTGCATCCTTGAGCTGATCATAGAATTCTGAAATTTCCTCAGCAACCATCGTATTGAGCATATAGTTCGGACAAGCGATATTAAGAGATGAACCGAGTGCACGGAATTCAAATTTATTGCCGGTGAAAGCAAACGGTGAAGTACGGTTTCTGTCCGAATTATCCTTTGTGAAATCAGCAAGGACATCAACACCTGTGAGCATATCTGATTTTCCGCTGCTGCAGTACTCTTTACCGTTAATAATTGAATCAACAAGTGCGCCGAGGTCGTCGCCGAGATACATTGAAATAATAGCCGGAGGAGCTTCGTTTGCGCCGAGTCTGTGATCGTTTCCGGCAGAAGCTACTGTCAGTCTGAGAAGATCCTGATATTCATGCACAGCCTTGACAACAGCTGCAAGGAAAAGCTGGAACTGAAGATTGTTCTCCGGCTCTTTTCCCGGATCAAGAAGGTTTTCGCCTGTATTTGTTGAAATAGACCAGTTGTTATGCTTACCGGAACCGTTCACTCCTGCAAAGGGCTTTTCATGCAGCAGACATACAAGTCCGTGCTTTTCAGCAGTCTTTTTCATAACTTCCATTGTAAGCTCATTGTGGTCGGTTGCAATATTTGATGTAGCAAAGATCGGTGCAAGCTCATGCTGAGAAGGAGCTACTTCATTATGCTTGGTCTTTGCCATGATGCCGAGCTTCCAGAGTTCCTCATCAAGGTCATTCATAAATGCTGCGACTCTTGTTTTGATCGTTCCGAAATAATGATCTTCAAGCTCCTGACCCTTAGGTGCCGGTGCACCGAAAAGTGTTCTGCCTGTAAAAATAAGGTCGGGACGTTCATCATACATTTTCTTGTCAATAAGGAAGTATTCCTGTTCCGGACCTACTGTTGTAGTAACTCTTGTAACCGCGCTGTTTCCGAGAAGATGAAGAAGCTTTACAGAAACATTGCTGAGCTTTTCCATTGATCTGAGCAGCGGTGTTTTTTTGTCAAGAACCTCGCCGGTGTATGAACAGAAGGCTGTCGGAATGTACAGTGTCTTGTCTCTGATGAAGGCAGGAGATGTAGGATCCCATGTTGTATAGCCTCTTGCTTCAAAAGTTGCACGTATTCCGCCTGAGGGGAAGCTTGATGCATCAGGCTCACCTTTGATAAGTTCCTTGCCTGAAAATTCCATGATGACCTGTCCGTCCTCTGAAGGATAAATGAAGCTGTCATGTTTTTCAGCGGTTACGCCTGTCATAGGCTGGAACCAGTGAGTGTAATGAGTGCAGCCCATTTCAACTGCCCAGTCCTTCATAGCGTTTGCAACAGCATTTGCTACACTGATATCAAGCGGCTCTCCGTTTTTAATGGTTTTCTTCAGTGCCTTATAAGTAGTGCGGGGAAGTCTTTCCTGCATCTTGCGGTCATTGAATACCATGCTTCCGAAAAGCTCTGTTACGTTTGTCATAAATAATCTCTCCTGTCTTTCCTGAAATATCCTGACATGTCAAAAGGCGCCGTAAGCCCCATTGCTTACAGCGCCTTTGCTGTCGATGTCCGTAGTATACACCTGTGTAAAAGATTTGTCAATACTTTTTTGCAACTTTTTTTAAATTTCTTGCAAAAATGTCCTGCAATAGCCATCAAATCACGCGCAAAAGAATTATAATTGCATATTTTTTAAAATAATATGCAATTTTTCTTGACATTCCTGCAGTACAGTAATATAATAAGCACTGTAATCACGATCAGGAGAAAGGAAGATCATTATGTTTAATAGCGGGAACAGCCTTTACGAACCGGGTTTCGAGCATGATAACTGCGGTATCGGAGCGGTTGTAAATATCAAAGGTAAAAAATCGCATAAGACAGTGGAGGATGCACTTACTATTGTAGAAACACTTGAGCATCGTGCCGGCAAGGATGCCGACGGAAAAACAGGTGACGGTGTCGGTATCCTCGTTCAGATATCGCATACATTCTTTAAAAAGGCAGCCGCTGAGATCGGCATTGAACTTTCTTCGGAAAGAGATTATGCAGTGGGAATGTTTTTCTTTCCACAGCGTGAGCTGCAGAGAAACCAGGCAAAGAAAATGTTTGAAATTATTGCTGCAAAGGAAGGTCTTGAGATCCTCGGCTGGAGGAGCGTTCCGAGCGATACAACAGTAATAGGCCAGAGAGCGCTTGACTGTATGCCGAAGATAGAGCAGTGCTTTATAAAAAGACCTGACGGCGTCAGACGCGGACTTGATTTTGACCGCAAGCTTTATGTTGCAAGACGTGTATTTGAGCAGAGTAATGAGGATACATATGTTGTATCGCTTTCAAGCAGGACAATCGTATATAAAGGAATGTTCCTTGTCGGAGATCTGAGAAGATTCTTTTCCGATCTTCGTGACGAGGATTTTGAATCAGCAATTGCAATGGTACACTCACGTTTTTCGACCAATACACAGCCAAGCTGGCAGAGGGCTCATCCGAACCGTATGATCGTACACAACGGTGAGATAAATACAATAAAGGGTAATGCCGACAAGATGCTTGCAAGAGAGGAAACAATGAGAAGCGAGCATCTCAAGGGCGATCTTGAGAAGGTACTGCCTGTTGTAAATACAGAAGGCTCAGACTCCGCAATGCTTGACAATACGCTTGAATTCCTTGTCATGAGCGGAATGGAGCTTCCGCTTGCGGTAATGATAACGATTCCGGAGCCATGGGACCGCAATCATACAATGAGCCGTGTAAAGCGTGATTTCTATCAGTATTACGCAACAATGATGGAGCCGTGGGACGGCCCGGCATCTATTCTGTTTTCAGACGGTGATATCATGGGTGCAGTGCTTGACAGAAACGGTCTGCGTCCTTCAAGATATTATATAACAGATGACGGCAATCTTATTCTTTCCTCAGAGGTCGGCGCACTTCCCGTTCCGGCTGAAAAGATCGTTGTCAAGGAAAGACTCCGTCCCGGAAAAATGCTTCTTGTGGATACAGTAAAGGGCAGGGTCATAGATGATGATGAGCTGAAGGAATATTATGCATCACGTCAGCCCTACGGTGAATGGCTCGACAGCAACCTTGTAAAGCTGAAGGATCTTAAGATCCCGAATGCAAAGGTTGAAGAGCATCACGGCGAGGAAAGAAAGCGACTTCAGAAGGCATTCGGCTACACTTATGAGGAGATAATGAAGGAGATTCTGCCCATGGCGCAGAACGGCTCGGAGCCTATCACATCAATGGGTGTCGATACACCGATTGCAGTTCTTTCAAAGCAGCCGCAGCCACTGTTCTCATATTTCAAGCAGCTTTTTGCACAGGTAACAAATCCGCCTATCGACGCTATCAGAGAGGAAATAGTAACCTCTACAACAGTATATATAGGTGAGGACGGAAATATTCTTGAGGAGCGTCCGAAAAACTGCAAGGTGATCAAAGTTCATAATCCGATACTTACCTCGACAGATATCCTCAAGCTTAAAAATATGCATGTAAGCGGCTTCAAGGTCGCAGTTATCCCGATACTGTACTATAAGAACACACGCCTTTCAAAGGCTATCAACAAGCTTTATCTCGAAGCAGACAAGGCATATAACGATGGTGCGAATATACTTATTCTTTCCGACAGGGGAGTTGATGAAAACCATCTTGCTATCCCGTCACTCCTTGCAGTATCCGCACTTCACCGTCATCTTGTAGTAACAAAGCGCAGAACGTCTCTTGCAATGATACTCGAAAGCGGCGAGCCGAGAACTGTACATCATTTTGCTACCCTTCTCGGCTACGGTGCAAGCGCAGTCAACCCGTATCTTGCACAGGAAACAATACATGAGCTTATCCATGAGGAACTTCTTGACAAGGATTATTATGCAGCAGTTGATGATTATAATGATGCAGTGCTGCACGGAATTGTAAAGATCGCTTCAAAAATGGGTATCTCAACGATACAGTCATACCAGGGCTCACAGATCTTTGAGGCCATCGGCATAGGTAAGGATGTTATTGACCAGTATTTCACAGGCACTGTCAGCAGAATAGGCGGTATCACACTCAGGGATATTGAGGAAAATGTTGACAGACTCCATACATCAGCCTTTGATCCGCTCAGCCTTGAAACAACAGCGGAAATATTCTCAAGAGGCGAGCATAAATTCCGTACCGGCAGGGAGGAGCATCTATATAACCCCCAGACAATCCATACACTTCAGATGGCTTCAAGAACAGGTAATTATGAGCTTTTCAAATCCTATTCAAAAATGGTGAATGAGGAAATGGGAACAATGAATATCAGGGGGCTGCTTGATTTCAATTACGCAGCAGAGCCTGTTCCGCTTGATGAAGTTGAAAGCGTTGAAAGCATTGTAAAGCGTTTCAAGACAGGCGCTATGTCCTACGGCTCGATTTCTCAGGAGGCGCATGAAGCACTTGCCCTTGCAATGAATAAGCTTCACGGAAGATCAAATTCCGGTGAGGGCGGCGAAAGCGATGAACGACTTCTTACAAAGGGTACAGAGCAGAACCGCTGTTCTGCAATAAAGCAGGTGGCATCAGGACGATTCGGCGTTACATCAGCATATCTGAATTCTGCAAATGAGATTCAGATCAAAATGGCACAGGGCGCAAAGCCCGGTGAGGGAGGACATCTTCCGGGCAAAAAAGTATATCCGTGGATCGCAAAGACACGCCATTCCACACCCGGTGTTTCGCTGATATCACCTCCGCCGCATCATGATATATATTCCATCGAGGATCTTGCCCAGCTTATCTATGACCTGAAAAATGCAAACAAGGACGCAAGAATATCAGTAAAGCTTGTTTCTGAATGCGGTGTCGGAACTGTTGCGGCAGGTGTTGCAAAGGCAGGCGCAGGAGTAATCCTTATTTCCGGCTATGACGGCGGTACAGGAGCAGCACCGGGCAGCTCGATACATAATGCCGGACTGCCCTGGGAGCTCGGACTTGCTGAGGCACATCAGACACTTATGATGAACGGTCTGAGAAACAAGATTATTATTGAAACAGACGGTAAGCTTATGACCGGCCGTGACGTTGCTGTTGCAGCAATACTCGGTGCAGAGGAATTCGGCTTTGCCACTGCACCGCTTATCACACTTGGCTGTGCAATGATGCGTGTATGCAATCTTGATACCTGTCCCTTCGGCGTGGCAACACAGAATCCTGAGCTGAGAAAGAGATTTGCCGGAAAGCCTGAATATGTAGTAAACTTCATGACCTTCATAGCTTCAGAGCTTCGAGAATATATGAGTAAGCTCGGAGTACGCACTGTTGACGAGCTTGTCGGCAGAACAGATCTTCTCAGAGTAAAGGACGGTCTTTCACCGAGAGAACAGAATGTTGATCTCAGCAGGATACTCGGCTGCAGGGATTATGAGGAAGTAAACTATGAAAACAAGAGCAGCTATGATTTTGCGCTTGAAGATACGGTTGACGAGCGTGTACTGCATGAAAAATTCAGATCAGCTCTGAAAAGCCATAAATCAAAGACAATTGAAATAGATGTCAGGAATACAGACCGTTCTCTTGGTACAGCCTTCGGCTCTGAGATAACAAGAAAATACGGCAGCGATCTTGCTGAGGATACATTCAAGGTAATCTGCAACGGTTCCGGCGGTCAGAGCTTCGGTGCATTTATCCCAAAGGGCCTTACTCTTGAGCTTGTGGGTGACAGCAATGACTACTTCGGCAAGGGACTTTCAGGAGGAAAGCTTGTTGTATATCCGCCAAAGAACGCTTCATTCAAGGCAGAGGAAAATATCATTATCGGTAATGTCGCACTTTACGGCGCAACAAGCGGCAAGGCATTTGTAAACGGTATCGCAGGCGAACGTTTCTGCGTCCGTAATTCAGGTGCAACAGCTGTTGTCGAGGGAGTCGGTGATCACGGCTGTGAATATATGACAGGCGGCTGCGTTGCAGTTTTAGGAACGACCGGAAAGAACTTTGCCGCAGGTATGTCAGGCGGTATTGCATATGTACTTGATGAGCACCGTGATCTTTATATGAAGCTCAACAAGGAGCTTGTGCTTGTTTCAGAGGTAAGCGAAAAAGCTGATGTCGAAAAACTCAGGAATATGATAGAGGAGCATACAGCAGCTACAAATTCCGCAAAGGGAAGAAAAATACTTGATAATTTTGAAAGCTATCTGCCGAAATTCAAGAAGATCATTCCGCATGATTACAAGAAGATAACTGAGGAAATAGCTGCATTTGAAGGAAAGGGTCTGTCCGAAGAGCAGGCAAGGATCGAAGCATTTTACAGTCTGGTCGGGGAAAGATAAGGAGGAACAGTATGGGAAAGCCAACAGGATTTTTGGAATATAACAGAAAGGATGCCGATGCCTTTCCGGTAAAGGAGCGCATCTGTAATTATAATGAATTCCATACGCCGCTTTCTGAAAAGGAACAGAGAAAGCAGGCTGCAAGATGTATGGAATGCGGT
This sequence comes from uncultured Eubacteriales bacterium, assembly GCA_900320235.1. GTDB lineage: Bacteria > Bacillota > Clostridia > Oscillospirales > Acutalibacteraceae > UBA1213. The sequence goes on along the minus strand of ONRO01000065.1, from coordinate 2,033 downwards.
GTTCCGTTCTGTCAGTCGGGAATGATGATCGGAGGAATGATATCGGGCTGTCCGCTCGGCAACCTGATTCCCGAATGGAACGACCTTGTATACAGGGGTGCATGGGAGCTTGCATATAAGCGGCTCAGACTTACGAATAATTTTCCGGAGTTCACTTCCCGGGTATGTCCGGCACTTTGTGAAAAGGCATGTACCTGCGGTTCTCAGGGTGATTCTGTAACAGTGCGTGCAAATGAATATGCTATCGTGGAAAAGGCATATGCAAAGGGCTGGGCAAAGGCTCAGCCGCCGAAGGTAAAAACAGGAAAGACAGTTGCAGTTATCGGTTCAGGCCCTTCCGGCCTTGCAGCAGCAGACGAGCTTTGCAGAAGAGGTCACAGCGTTACGGTATTTGAACGTTCTGACCGTCCGGGCGGACTTCTTATGTACGGAATACCGAATATGAAGCTTGAAAAATGGGTCATAGAGCGCCGCATTGATATAATGAAGGAAGAGGGTGTTACCTTTAAAACAGGCGTGAATGTGGGAAAGGATATTACAGCAGAGGAGATAATGAACAGATTTGACAGGGTAATACTGACCTGTGGAGCATCAAATCCCCGAGATATAAAGGTTCCCGGCAGAGAGGGAGATGGAATTTACTTTGCAGTAGATTTTCTTAAATCAACTACAAAAGCTCTGCTTGACAGCGGACTGAGCGATGGAACATATATCAGTGCAAAGGATAAGAACGTAATTGTTATCGGCGGCGGCGACACAGGAAATGACTGCGTAGGAACCTGTGTGCGTCACGGGGCTAAGAGCATACTTCAGCTTGAGATGATGCCTAAGCTTCCGGACACGAGGGCTGAAAACAATCCGTGGCCGCAGTGGCCGAGGGTCTGCAAGACTGATTACGGACAGGAGGAAGCAGCTGCAGTTTTCGGAAATGACCCGAGAGTATATCAGACGACAGTAAAAGAGTTTATCAGAAATGAAAACGGAGAGCTTAGCGGAGCTGTACTTGTGGAGCTGAAATTCGAGCGTGACGAGGAAACAGGCCGCATGAAGATGCAGCAGATCGAAGGCAGCGAGCGTACAGTGGAAGCAGAGCTTGTGCTTATCGCGGCAGGCTTTCTCGGCAGCGAGCAGTATGTGACCGAGGCATTCGGAGTAGCTACGGATGCAAGGACAAATGTTGCGTCAGAAAAGGGAAGTCATCAGACGAATGTCCCCGATGTATTCACAGCGGGAGATATGCATTCCGGACAGTCGCTTGTAGTCCGTGCGATACGTGACGGCAGGGATTGTGCAAAGGAAGTTGATCTCAGCCTTATGGGATATACAAATCTGTAAAAATAAAGAGCCAGCGGATCATCACTGAACCGCTGGCTCTGTTTTTTTGATTCGTTCCAGGCACGAAGGATTTCGCACTCTGCGGAGCGCGACCAGGGGCGCTGCCCCTAGACCCTGTCGCCTTTGAAAAGGCGGCCGAAACTTTAAATTTGACAGTATTGCCTTAATAATGTCCCTGCCCGTGGCATACATTGCAGGAAATGTATTTATCGCCGTCACAACGGGGACATCTTTCCTGAATAGTGTAGTAATTCGGACTTCCGTCAAAAGAAATAGCTTCTTTCTGACGTTCTATTTTACCTGAACCGCCGCACTCAGTGCAGACGATCTTGCCCGATCCTCCGCATTTGAAGCATTGGGTTTCATTTGTAGAATGTCCATAAGAATTATCCGTATCATAGATACCAGTGTCGGGAGTGGTCTGAGCGTTGTAATCCGGTTTGCCGTAGTCTATTGTCAGTCTGCCCTGAAGGGTCTTGCCGTATACTTCGATAGCAACAGCCTGACCGTAAATATAATCATAGTAGTCCTCAAAATCAGTATAGGAATCGGGAACGGAGGAATCCCATAAGCCGCTGTTTATGTAGTGCGCCCAGATATTATCAAACCATTTCAGATCAACAGCTTTATAGCCGCTCTCAGCCTTATCACTCCGGATACATTTTGTTGGTATGGTTCCCTGTCCATTACAAAAAGAG
>ONRO01000073.1 GCA_900320235.1 uncultured Eubacteriales bacterium | reverse complement strand
TCACTGTCTTTGCGGGGGACAAGTGAACACAGGTTGCCTTTGAACGGATCATTTACTGTGCCTGAGATAAGAGATTCAATTTTATCTGTATATTTTCTGAGTGTTAATTCTGCACGACTGTCAATTGAAGCTGGTTTATGTGCATTTGCTGCTTTTTCAAGGTAAGGAAAAAATTCATTACAAAACGTGATTACGTCATCAAAACTATCTGTATCAATATATATCACCTGACACGAACTGCAAAGCAGACCTTTTGTAGTTATTATGTGTTCTGCAAGTCCGGAAAGCTCCTTTTCCTTATCTGTAAAGCCTGAAACATATGCGAAACTTAAGCGATGTCCCCATTCTATTAGCCTGGTATTTACAGGCGCAAGCTGTCTAACAGCGGTAACAGCAGCTTCACCGCCCCATACAACAATACCATCAGATAGTTGTGCCAACTTCTTTATTGCCTGAATATCAGTAGACGAGGTGTCAAACACATAAATAAAATCTGAAAGTGATGGTTCAGATTTTATCAGTTCAGCAATTATTCTTACAGACAAACCGTTATCTGCACTCGGAAGTTTAAGGATATTTATATTTCCTGTCAGCAGTCCTTCTGCAAGACTGAAAGCAGGCAGACCATCCATATTTCCTGCGGCAATATGAAGAAGTACTCCTAAAGGCTTTGCTGTGATTCTTATTCTGGGCAGACCGACAGGGGGCATAGTTTCATATGTTTCAAGATAATCTTTGCCAAGTTCGGTTTTCAGCTTCAGCATGATATTATCTTTTGACAGCATTCTGACAGCCAGATTCTTGTATTCCTCTATCCCATCGACAGGCAGTGAATATACAATGTCGTCAAAAACACCGTTTCGGAGTTTCAGACAAAGCTTCTCGACAGCAGAGATAACTGTTTCGGTATCTATGCTTTTGGAGGACAGTGTTTCTGTAATTTCCTCCTCCAGATGTCCAAGAATTTTATCCTGATTTTTTGAATCATAGATTTTCCCTTTTGCGAGTATCATAATTCTACCTCTTTTAATATTTCTGCAGCTCCTGCTGCACAGGTTTTTATATCCTTCATTCCGATCCTGCCGATTATTTCGAGATAAGGAGTGTTTATCCCACAGCCGCAGCTTTTTCCATCGTGAAGTATACCAAGATCATCTGTCATAACACTCAATATCGGACAAGCCTTTACCATGGGAGTAATAAGATTCACAAGACCTTCTTTTTCGTTTCCGAGAACCTCAAGAGTATCAACGTCACGAATCAGCACACGGCTGTATACCGGAACATGGAAATGATGATTTTTGCAGTCGCAATACAGGACAGGGTGCTCAACTGCACCGAAGAATTCAATAATATTATTATCATCAATGCCCAGAACTTTTTTAGCAAGGTCATAAAAAACTGATTTATCGACTTGTTCAGTATAAAACTGTTTCCAGCCTCCACCAAGCAGAATTTTTGAATTACGCGGCAGAACTACATGAATATTTTTTTCATCCATCATTTTCATCAAAAAATATGTATACGATGGAAATCCCATAAAGCGTAAAGGAAATTTAGAGTTGCTGTATTTGATAACGGCATTCAGAACACCATCAAGGTCAGCTTTATATTTTCCATCTCTATATTTAAGTGCAAATGTCCGACTTAGAGCAGGGGTAAAAAAAGTCGCACCAAGGGCTGTTTTGGTTACGGCAGTTTTATTGCTTCTATGAGGCTTGTAACCAAAAACTATATAATTGCACGGAACAGGAGAGAAAAGTCCGCGCAGTTTTGAAACGGATAAAACCATTTTCAAACCGGAATAAAGATCACTAATACAAAATCCGATCTCACTTTTAAGCCCCTTCGTACCGGAGGAGGTAGCTTTTACTACTGCACGGAAAGAGGAAACAGAGTATAGTTTATATTTTTTGAAGAAAAGAGTCGGAAGAAATGGAATTTTAGAAATATCTTTAATTGTTTTGAGCTCATTAATATCAAATCCCATTCCGTCCAGTATTTTTCTGTATATTTTGCAATGATTATATTGGTAGAGACAGTTTTCTTTTACAGCTTTAATGAACAAATTGTCAGTATTATCTGCAAAAGCATTTTTATTGGAAAACAGTTTGCTGCGATACTTCATATTATCCCCTCAAAAAATATATTATGGAATATTATAACAAATATATTTCACGAAAACAACATTTTGTATAAAAAACTAAAAATAATTTTAAAGAGATCAGAGAAAAAATCATAGAACAGGCAAAAATACTGAGTTCTGATTATCCATACAAAAAAGTTATTTATAAATCTGCCTTATGAGAGATATCTGTCATCCGTCAGTTGCTATGAAGAAAAAACAAACGACATTATCTATATCAATATCGTCACAGCAATGGTTCAGAATGATGTCGAGATATCTGTTGACTTTCCTTT
>ONRO01000389.1 GCA_900320235.1 uncultured Eubacteriales bacterium | reverse complement strand
CACCAACAGTCGGATTTTTCATAGTCCGGCTGTTAATTTTTTTAAAAAATTTCAGGGCTGCCGCTTTCTTTGTGCGACAGCCCCATAATTTTTTATTCGGTTCTGAGTGCCTTTACAGGATCCTGCTTTGCAGCCTTCTTTGCCGGAATAAGTCCACCGATAAGGGTGAGCACTACACTCAGCGCAATAAGAATGAATGCGCTGGCAACCGGAAGGGATGCATTGACATCGTTGTTTTCAGCAATAGCATGTATTATCGCGTTTATCGGCAAAAGCATCAGAAGCGTTGATGCAATTCCCAGTATTCCCGAGAACAATCCGATAATGAAGGTCTCTGCATTGAATACCTGAGAAATGTTCTTCTTTGAAGCTCCGATGGCTCTGAGAATACCGATCTCCTTTGTTCTCTCAAGTACGGAAATATATGTGATAATTCCGATCATTATTGATGAAACAACAAGCGATACTGCAACAAATGCGATCAGTACATAGGATATTACATTCACTATCGTCGTAACTGATGACATAAGCAGTCCGACATAATCAGTATAGATTATCTTGTCATTTTCATCTGCTTTTTCATTGTATTTTTCAATACACTCTGAAATCCTGTCCTTGTTTTCAAAGGTGTCAGCATATATCTCTATCGAAGTAGGCGCATCCATGCTGATAACTCCGAAAAGTGTCAGATTGGTTTCATAATCTCCGGGTGTGATGTAAATTTCATACATCGCAAGAAGCATTTTGTCACCTGCATTTTCCATATACTTGTCAAACTGCTCTGCAAGCTCCGCTTCACTCATGTCACCAAGCTTTTTAATCATCTGAGCGGCATTTTGCTGTGTATTGCCGCTGTTGTCGCCGGTGCTGAACATACTGCTGTCAGCTGACTGCGAAGCAGCCTGAACACTTCCCATAAGTGATTTGATAAGCTTTGCTTTCTGTGAAACACCCATGTTCCTGAAATAATTTATTACGTCATCAACCTTGTCATCGTCATCCTTGGGATCAAATCTCATACCGCTGACAACATTTATTTCCTTGTTTTCTTTCTGAGCCCTGACTATCTCGCTGTTTTCCGCATATTCAATAAGATAATCCGTCAGAGCCTTTGTATAGCCAACCGAAGTTTTGATAAGCTGCGAATCATTATCCTCCTTCGGTCTGATTATTCCTGTAATCTTCAGCTTCAGACCCTTTTCATTCACAAGCGCCGGAAGTTCCTCCTGACTTGTCACCTTTTCATAAAGTCCGTTTTCATTTTTGACATAACTGTCACTTGCAGGAAGAATATATATCGGGTGCTTGCAGATATCTTCATAGCTAAGCTTTGCTGTTTCGATATCTACCTTTTCGCTGGAAGTGATCTTCTTGAGAAGCTCCTTGTATTCAGCTGAAGGAAGAAAACCCATCGTGTAAAGCTCAACAATCGAAAGTTCATTGTTCTTATCAAGAACAATTATCACTTCATCGTAATTCTGCGGATAATTACCGTATACAAGATCATAATTATCCTTAATCGCCGGAGCAACTGCATCTGTGCCGTTGCCGACAAGCAGCTGAGACATATTGTTTGTATTGACCTTATTAATCATTGCGGATGAAAAATTGCTCATACCGCTTGTATCACCTGTCGTAGTAAATCCGAAGGAACTCATGAATTCATCATTCAGACCAGTACCGTCAAAATTCACAAGCTTATTATCCTTATCAAAGCCGTAAGCATCAAACTTTGTCTTATAGCTGTAAACAACACCGTTTTCACCGACATATTTATTGATATCACTATTCTTGTTATCGAGATATTTCTTGAATTTTGTCAGATTATTATTTGTAATGCTCGAGGAAAAATTTGCAAAACTTTCAAGTTTGCCTCCGTTGGAATAAACGGCATCCTTTTTATGTTCGACATTATCCTTGCTTTTTTCCATCGATATATCCATAAGAGAGGAAATATCCACACTCTGAGCATCAATCGTAATAGGATATGAAGACATCGCATCACGCTGGATATCGGTGATATAATTATTCACTCCGTTGGAAATTGACAGTATCAGTGCGATACCTATAATACCGATAGAACCTGCAAATGACGTAAGGATGGTTCTTCCTTTTTTTGTCCTGAGGTTATTGAAGCTCAGTGAAAGTGATGTGAGAAAAGACATTGAGGTCCTGCCCATTTTCTTATGTTCAGGTTCCTTCTGCTGTTTTTCGTCTATTTCAAGAGGGTTGCTGTCGGAGATGATCTTACCGTCCCTGAGCTTTACAATTCTTGTCGAATACCTCTCTGCAAGCTCGGGGTTATGAGTTACCATTATTACAAGCCTGTCCTTTGCAACCTCTTTGAGCATTTCCATAACCTGAACGCTTGTTTCACTGTCAAGCGCACCTGTCGGTTCATCGGCAAGCAGGATATCCGGATTATTCACAAGTGCTCTTGCGATCGCAACACGCTGCATCTGACCGCCTGAAAGCTGATTGGGACGTTTATGTTTATGTTCTCCCAGCCCGACCTTTTCGAGTGCATCAATTGCTCTTTGTCTGCGCTCTGATTTTGACACACCGGATATTGTAAGGGCAAGCTCTACATTTGAAAGTATGTTCTGGTGCGGAATCAGATTATAACTCTGAAAGACGAAACCGATTGTATGATTACGGTAAGCGTCCCAGTCCCTGTCCTTATATTTCTTCGTGGAAATTGTGTTAATGACCAGATCGCCGCTGTCATATCTGTCCAGACCGCCGACAATATTGAGCAATGTCGTCTTACCTGAACCACTCGGTCCGAGTATTGCAACAAACTCATTATCCCTGAAATTCAGAGAAACATCATCAAGTGCTGTCTGCTTCAGTTCTCCTGTCACATATTCCTTCTTGATATTTTTTAACTGTAACATATTTCCTCCCTTTCCTTTTCAAAGGTCTGCTCATTGAACCGGACATGTAAATCCGTTATTCACACGCCGCAAATAATCAGCTTATTCGATAAGCAATATATCAAAGTATACCACTCTGATAAATTTTTATCAATACTAAAAACAAGCAATTTGCACATTTCAATAAAAATAATCTTCTGACCAGACGCTATATATCGTTATGCAATAACAAGCTCAGATATTTTCTCTCTGACCGCCAGAAGTGACGGCAGAATAAGGTCAGCAGCCTTTTTCATTTCATCATCAGGCTTTGCGATATCAGGCACCATGATAACAAATGCATCCGCTGCTCTTGCAGCCCTGACTCCGTTAAAGCTGTCCTCAATAATAATACAGTCACTTGCTTTTTTACCGAGTCTTTCTGCTGCAAGAAGAAAAATATCCGGTTCAGGCTTACTTTTATCTGTCATATCGCCGCCGGTTATCACATCAAAATAGCCGTCAAGTCCGGCAGCCCCAAGTTCAAGTATCACCTTCTCTGTTTTTGTCGAAGAAGCAAGTGCCAGCGGGATATTATTATCACTCAGAAACTCAAGCAATTCACGGGCACCGTCTTTCACAGGAAGCAGACCGCCCTGAGCCATTTCAGAAAAGCGTCCTGTTGCATCCTTCCAGAAATCATCGAGCGGAAAATCCTCTCCATAAGCCTGTCTGAAAATTCTCAATGTATTTTCGGTATTTACTCCGATACATGCCATAACAACATTTTCTATATTTTCAGCACCATAAACCTTAGCTGCCTGTCTGCAGCATTCCATATACATTCTTTCAGAGTCAAAAATGACCCCATCCATATCAAAAATAACAGCTTCATATTTTTTCATATTAATATACATCCTTTCAAAATAAGCTGAAAAACGATCTGAAAACCTGCGCTCCTGCTAAAGCTTTCTCTTTGTTTTCATAACACCTGCTTCAACGATGTCTCCACGGAGATCCATTTTAAATCATAGTGCAGCCTGATTGTCATTCTGAGGAGCAAAGCGACGAAGAATCTTTCCGGCAAGACTGCATTCATGGAAAAGATCCTTTGCTCACGCTAAGGATGACAGGACTATTTATTATTCAGAAAGTTGAATTCCATGAACTGGAGCCATTAGTGTATAATAATTCCGGGAGTTTTAAAACAAAAAAGTATTAGCAGTTCTGGCTTAAAAAGCATGGCGGTGCAGGAGTAAAACTTTCTCAGACTATTAAAGTCGTGAATCACGACACCGGCGGCAAGCCGGTAGAAATTATTGTCAGATTATGATATAATGTATATTGACAGACAATTACAGAAAGAGAGGCAGAAAATGAATATTGTTTTTTCACATATGCAGCGTATGCTGCCATTTATGATAGCAGCCATTCCGCTTACAATAATAATTCGTCTAATATCATATCCGATAAATAAAAAACGTGGCATCCGCACAACTGTACTGCATGAAACTGCACTTTTACTATTTATAGTTTTTCTTGCCGGACTGATCTCACAGACAATTCTTCCGAGAATAGAAATCGAGTGGCCGGATATTGTGATCATAAACACTAAAGTTGAAAGCAGCTTTAATTTTGTTCCCGGAAAGATCATATCTGTCAGCCTGGACTATTTGTCAAAAGGAAAAATGAATTATTTCATTCTGAATTTTTTAGGAAACATCTGTTTCTTCATCCCGATCGGATTGATGATTCCGCTTATCTGGCGATGCAGCTTCAGGAAAACTGTGCTGATCGGATTTCTTTGCTCACTGTCAATTGAGCTGATACAGATACCTCTGCCGCGCTGCACAGACATTGATGATCTGTGGATGAATACACTCGGTGCTCTTATCGGAGCCCTGATTTATCTTCTTGTGAACAGACTTCTTCCGGAATTCACCGGGAAGTGCAAGGTCAGACTCCCAAAACAAGCTGAGCCGGACCGGATATCTGCCTGAGGATCTGCCGGCTGACACAGAGAGCATACCAATACTCAACTATAACTCAAGCCCCTGCTCATTGATTTAAGCAGAGGCTTTTTTGTCAGAACAGATAAGCAAGATTGTTGTCGGCTGCAAGATTATCAAGCGAATAAAGGAACAGTATACCGTCAGCCTTTTCCTTTGCGGCAAGGGCTGATATTTCTTTTTTATAGTAACGCATATCTGCCATGATGATTTTATGATAATTCTGTGACAGGAAGGGTACAAATGCGTGGGCATATGAATCCTTCACAACAATAAGTGTGCCTTCCTTGACATTATCGTTTGTTATCGTGACAAGGCTGTGGTTGCCGTCAAGAAAAACAGGGTATTTATCATCATTTTTAAGCTGTTCCATTGAAAAATATCCGTCAAGGGTTTTCTTTTCGGAGCCGTCGCTTATTTCTGCCTTCACACTGCCTTCAGACTGGGATTTGTTTTTCCATAGTTCGATCGTATCCGGCGGTATATGCCAGAGTGCACTTTTTGAATATGAAGTACCGTAAAATCCTTCAACCTTATCCTTTTTGAACTGATCTTCACCAAGAGGTTCATATCCGATAGTCTTTCCAAGCAGTGTATAGGCTTCAAATGCGCCCCCGCTTGTCCAGTGGTGGTCAGTTTTATAATACAGCTGTCTGCTGTCTGCTTTTTTCTGAAAATCCTTGCATACATTTACAAATGACACATTTTTACCAAGTGCAGATGCAAATTTATCTATTATTTCACCGTCATTATAAGGCTCATGGTTCAGCGGAAGCTCAGAGCTGTTGATATAGCCCGATGACGGAACAACCGTCATATAGACCGGAACATCCGAATCATCAGCGAATTCTTTTATATATCCTGCATTTTTCATCAGGTTCTCTCCCGTTTCAGCCGGTTTCGGGAAAAGATAGTTATCACTGCCAAGGTAAATCCCCTTTGAGCCGTTTCTTCCCACAGCAAGTTCATAGTCGCTGCTCAGACCTGCCCAGAAATTTCTGGCAGGGATATGGTCTGACATATATTTATCAAGTCCGTTCTGAAATTCTGCATTCATAACCTTTTCTACGGACAGCTCCGGAAATTCCGCAAGCTTTTTCTTTTCCTGTGCAGAATATTCCTGCTTTGGCAGAACAAAGAGCAATATCATTATCACAAACACAAATCCGCAGAAAACAAAGGAAGGCAGATATTTCAATATATTTCTGATCTTCATTATATCTCATCCTTGCATAATACTTTTTTCTCTATATAATAATTCCGTTATCATATCAGAATTTAAAATAGAGGAATGGGTTGTAATCGCTGCTGACAAGCTCTGCTGTGCATACGAGAAGTGCAGCTATGCATGCTGCATTGTCAAAGACACAGAGCACAGGCTTGCTTTTGATTTTTTTATAAAGGATCCCTGCAAGCGGTGTGGAAGCAACAGCTGCAGCAATGAGCAGCGGTATGAATGAAATGATTGAGCTTGCAAGAGAAGCATCCGGAAGAAATCCGCTTGTACCGAAGAGTCTGCCGACAAAAACCGCAAGCTCACCGAGATCTTCAAAATAGAACAGCACCCATCCGAGCACAATAAGTATAAGTGAATATATATGTCCGACAGCTGCCGGAGCTTTTTTCAGCAGCTTCAGAAGGAATATCTTCTCGATCATCAGAATAAGTCCGAAGTACAGACCCCATAATATGAAATTCCAGCTTGCTCCGTGCCAGAGTCCTGTCAGGAACCATACAACTCCGATATTTATGATCTGTCTGCCAAGACCTTTGCGGTTTCCGCCGAGAGGGATATATACATATTCCCTGAACCATGTACCGAGGGAAATATGCCATCTTCTCCAGAATTCCGTGATTGTCTTTGAAATATAGGGATAATCGAAGTTCCTGATAAATTCAAAGCCGAACATTTTTCCGAGACCGATCGCCATATCACTGTATCCGCTGAAATCAAAATAAATCTGGAAGGTATAGGCGATAATTCCGATCCATGCACCGAGTGCACCGGCATTATCACCGCCTGCTCTTACTGTATCCCAGAGATTACCCATTACATTCGCAAGCAGGATCTTTTTTGAAAGACCGACAAGAAAAACCTTAACACCGTCAGTGAACTGTGCAAGGCTTTCCTTTCTGTCCATAAGCTGCTGAGCAACATCCTCATAGCGTACTATCGGACCTGCGATAAGCTGCGGAAAAAGTGACACATATGTACCGAAGGTAATGATATTTTTCTGCACCTTGACTGTGTTCCTGTAAACATCGATTGTATAGGACATTGTCTGGAAGGTATAGAAGGAAATACCTATCGGCAGTGCAACCTGAATTACCGGAATATTGACAAACGGCAGAACGAAATTGATCGTTTCCCCGATAAAGCCGGCATATTTGAAAAATCCGAGCAGACCAAGGTTAATGATAACGTCAAGTATGATAATTGCCTTTGCCGCTGCTTTTTTCTCACGGTTGACGCCGATCAGTATTCCGGCAGTATAATTTATGACTATTGAAACAAGCATCAGGATAACAAGCATCGGCTCGCCCCATGCATAAAATACAAGATCAGCTATAAACAAAGCAAAATTCCTGAACCGCTTTGGCGTGATATAATAGATCGCCAGAACAACAGGAAGAAAAAGAAATAAGAATATCAGGCTTGAAAATACCAAGCAGCTACACCTCCGGACATTTTTTTATTACACAAGTTTTCCGCCCCGCAGATCGGCGGAGCGGAAAAAAACATCATCCCGGTCACATTATCAGATACCGAGTTCCTCGCTGAAGATCTTCTTGATCTGGTCTGCATCAGCTGAAATAACGAGTGAAACATAAAGTCCGTTTGTTTCGACCTTAGCGTTTTCGATATTAGCCTTCTGCTTCGGGTCATAGTTCTGGATAACATTATAGATAGCATCCCAGTTATTCTGGAGCTTTTCCTGAATATCCTTTACATTGTCCTCGCTCTTAGCCTTGATATAGATGATCTGATCCTGCTTTACGCCGTCTGTGCAGATACCGCCTGCAAAATCTTCCATCTGCTCCTCTGTTACGCCAAGAACTCTTTCAAGTCTTTTTGCTGAAAAGTCGCTCATTTCCTCGGGGAGCTTAACCTCAGCCTTTACCTTTTCATATATAGTCTTGAGCTGTGACTCACCTTCAGCTGCTGAAGCGTCAGTCTTGCTTTCGTCAGCCTTGCTGTCGTCCTCTGTCTTTGAATCAGCTGCAGCAGAAACTGTTGAAGAAGCTGAATCCTCTGACTTTGACTGCTTTTTGTCTGAGTCTGAGCATGCACAAAGTGTTATTATCATTGCACCAGCGATAAGTCCGAGAAGTATTTTTTTCATTTTGATTACCCCTTTTCATTTTTCTTTTTATATTAATTTATATTTTTGCAGAACCATCAGTTCATCATGCAACATGTCTTTTCAGATAATCGACCCATTTGCTGCAGCCGGTATATGAGAAATGAAGTCCCATATATCCCGGGTCTCCGCAGTTTTCATAAAGAAGATTACCGTTTCCGTCATCGACTGCTTCTGCGACATTCACGAAGATAAAGCCCCGCTCATCGCAGACCCTTCTTGCTGCTTCATTGAATTTAGCAACATTTGTATTGTTAAGCCTGTCGCTTCGTACGATTGTTTTGAGAAGAGGTGTGACAGACTGAATATATATCTGAACATCAGGACTTTTCTGCAGGATCCTGTCGGTAAGCTGTTTCATTCCGCCTATTGCATACTCAACGCTTGTTCCGACATCATTCATGCCAAGCATGATAAATACTTTTTTCTTTCCGCAAAGCTTTACGCCCTCGTCAACGGTTACTTTTTTACCCTGATAAAGCGGGTGAACATTTCCTGGTCTGTTAAGATCCCAGAGCGAATTATTATATCCAAGGCTTACAGCGCAAAGGAAGTCTGCTTTTCCAAGACATCCGTTTTCTGCGTAGTACTGAAGCTTTACAGAAACGCTGTCGCCGACAAAGACCGCATCGTCAAACCATGACGAACCTACATATGTTCCGGTAGGTGCCTGTGTGACAGGCTTGCTTTGCTGCTGAGTCTGTGTCTGAGAAGACTGCGGCTGCTGAACAGGCTGAGATGACTGCTGAACAGGCTTTTCAATGACATTTACCTCACATGTAGCCGTTTTATTATTCGGAGTCTGAGCTGTTACGGTTGCATGGCCAATTGCCTTTGCTGTAATCGTACCATAGGAATTGACAGAGATGATATTTTTATCTGACCAGTTCCAGTTGAAATTCCTGTTTGTCGCATTTGCCGGCATCAGCTGAGCCGTAAGCGTATATGTATATCCCTTGTATAATGTAATGCTGCTGTCGCTCAGAGCAATTCCTGTTACCTCGATCTCAGGACTGCTTTGTACTGCCTGTGAAGGCTCTGAGCTTTGTTCTGTTCTGCTTTCCTGAGCCTTGCTTTGTTCTTCAGTCCTGCTGTTTTCCTGAGCCTGACTTTTTTCTTCAGTCCTGCTGCTTTCCTGAGCCTGACTTTTTTCTTCAGCCCTGCTGCTTTCCTGAGCCTGACTTTTTTCTTCAGCCTTGCTGCTTTCCTGAGCCT
>ONRO01000266.1 GCA_900320235.1 uncultured Eubacteriales bacterium | reverse complement strand
TCTTTTATAAAGAAAAAGATTCATCCCTTTCATCTCTGATTATTCAGCATGAAAGGGATGAAGATCCATAATTATTCCTGTGAGTCAAGATTTGACTGTGCGAAATCCTCGAGCATTGAAATATATTCATTATACTGTTTATATTCATTCATATCAAGTGATTTGTCGCAGCAGATAAATTCCATTCCGAGCTTTTTATAAAGTTCAATGAGTGTCGCACTGCAATTTGTCACCATACCGCGGTCATTATAGAACATATTATCTATTCTGATTAGATAATTTATCGACAGCGGCACAGAATTTACTGCCTGCTCATCAAGAATACCTTCTCTTTCAGAAAAGGCGGCTATATCGTCCGTTGTATATTCTGTACCGAAGTATTCATTCAACGCCGCAAGTTCATCTGACGTCATTATATCATCTGAAAGAGTCAGAAAGGCAACAAACCAGAAAAGGTCTGCCTTTACCTCATCTGCAAGTCTGTGACCCGACTCATCATCAGGGAATATCATTTCATTTACATTATCACAAGCCTGCAAAACATCATTAATCGATTTTTTAAGATCCTGATTCATTTTTTCCTCCTGTTCTGTATCAGAAATACCTGTCTGCCCTGAACGCTGTCCGGTATTTCCTGCTTACATACGGTCAGTACTGTATATAATCATAATCTTCCTTGCGAATATACTCTATCATTTCTTCCCTGCCCTCAACAGTCAGAGGGAAAGTTCGCTCGGACACGATCTCATCCTTGCTTTTTTCATAGCAGTATTCACCGTGCCAGATCCTGACGGTCATTGTTTCGTCCTTAGGAGACGGTATGATTATATAATGAAAAAGATAATTGCATTCTGTATAATCATTATCATTTTCAAACCACATTATCTTCGGAAGTTCCTCACAAAGCATTTTATCCCTCCATGTTCCTGATATTAAAAACGCCCGGGTCTCCCCGAGCGCTGAGCTTTTAATTAAAGTGCTGCCTTTGCTTTTTCTACGAGAGCTGTGAAAGCCTCTGCATCAGCAATTGCGATCTCTGAGAGCATCTTTCTGTTGAGTGTGATGCCTGCCTTCTTAAGACCGTTCATGAATGTTGAATAGTTGATACCGTTTGCCTTGCAGCCTGCAGAAATACGGGTGATCCAGAGTCTTCTGAAATCACGCTTTCTCTGCTTTCTGCCGATATATGCGTAATTGCCGCTCTTCATTACAGCTTCCTTAGCCATCTTGAAGTGCTTGCTCTTTGCACCCCAGTAACCCTTAGCGAGCTTTAAAATCTTTTTTCTTCTTTTGCGTGTTGCCAACGCACCCTTTACACGAGCCATTTTATATACCTCCGATAATCTGTTTTAATATAAGCTTTCTTTCCTCTTCACGAATATCGCTGATTATTTGTAGGGGATGAGCTTCTTTACTGCTGCAACATTTGTCTTATCAGCAGCCACGGTCTTTCTGAGACCTCTCTTACGCTTTGTTGTCTTCTTGTTGAGTATATGTGACTTATTAGCGTGTGCACGAATTACTTTTCCGTTCTTTGAGAGCTTAAAACGCTTTTTAGCTCCGCTGTGTGTCTTGATCTTAGGCATAACTAAGAACCTCCTTGATTATTTATCTTACTTATTTGTTGGGTCTTGGTGCAAGGAACATAAGCATATTGCGTCCTTCCAGTTTTGCAGGCTTTTCGACTACTGCAAATTCCTGACAAGCGTCTGCGAATTTCTTCATGATCTCTGTGCCAAGTTCAGGATGTCCCATTTCTCTTCCTCTGAAACGAATTGAAACCTTAACCTTGTCACCGCTTTTGATGAAACGCTGAGTGTGATTAAGCTTTGTATTGAAATCATGTGTATCGATATTGAGGGAAAGCCTGACTTCCTTGATGTCAACGACTTTCTGATTCTTTCTTGCTTCCTTTTCTCTTTTTGCCTGCTCGAAGCGATACTTTCCGTAGTCCATTATCTTACATACGGGCGGCTGAGCCTGCGGAGCGATCTTTACAAGATCAACGCCTGCTGCTTCTGCAAGAGCAAGAGCCTTTGAAGAAGACATTATTCCGAGCTGTGCTCCGTCTGAGCCGATTACTCGTACTTCCTTATCACGAATTTCCTCATTAATCTGAATATCCTGCTTGCTAATGTTAAAGCACCTCCAAAACAATATCAGAACAAAAATAAAGCACGGGCGCAGTCACGTCCGTGCATCAACAGCATATCCTCAGTCCCCACAAGGCAGACAGGAAAACTATTGACCCGCAGCAGACGTTACCCTGCAGGTGAAGACCCGGAAGCCTTACTTTGTTTTACCTTACTACTATACCACGCCTGCCTGCGGATGTCAAGAGGTTTATGCATGTTTTTATAACTTTTTGTTTTCCCTGATAAGTGAGCTTACCAGCGCTGCATAGAGCACTCCGTAAAGCAAAAGCCCGATAAGAACCACATAGAATACTGCACCAGGGAATACGAAAAAGCAAAGTACTGTAAGGAAAATGAGAACGCAGAGATATATACTGCTGAATACTTTTATGACGGCATTCTTCTTTTTATTCCTTGTTGAATATCTGCCTTCCTCAAGAATACAGCTGATATTCCTGAGTCTTGAGATTCCGAATGTTGTCAGGAAAGCACCTGCGCTGAAAAGAAGCAGCGAAATGATCTGGCAGATGAATACATATGTATCCATTGATGGATTCCTGACCGCCGACAGAAGAAGATTCTGGCAGAGTAGAAGTGCGCCGAGTCCGAAGCAGATATAACCTGTCACATACATTCTCTTGTATTTTTTCCCATAGCGTTCCTTTTTATCTTCAGCAACACCTGCACCGCCGTATTCAAGAATGACTCTTTCAGTTCTGAGCACAGAATATTTCTTTCCGAGAACGAAGGAAACTATAAACGCAATAACCGCAGCTGCAAGAATAATTCCTGAAGCAGTCAGTGTGATGATGGAAAGTCCGTTGTTCACATTTGAAATTGCAGCAGATACAAAGAATGTCATACCTGAGAAAAACATTGCTGCAAGAGATAAAGAAGAGATCAGCGTACTAATATCTGTTCTTTTAAAGAATTCTGTCACATCACCCACAGACATTGTTATTGCATCCTCATCAACTGTTTCTTCCTGTTTTTCCTCCGTCTTAGTTTTTTCCTCCTGCGG
>ONRO01000034.1 GCA_900320235.1 uncultured Eubacteriales bacterium | reverse complement strand
GGGCAGGGTTCGTGTAAAATAATTCTGGGAGTTTTTAGCAGAAAGGATATCAGCAGTTCAGGCTCAAAAAGCCGGGCGGTGCCGGAGAAAAACTTTTTCAAGCTATAAAAGCCGTGAATCAAGGGTGCAACGTCACGCTGCCCTGACGGACTGGTTTCTTTTTCCAGCCTTGAATAAAGTGCGGAAATATGATAAAATATTATATTATGTGCTTGAGCGGTATGCTGAGGATTGATATTATCAGTTCTGCCGCAGCAATTTATAAAGAAAAAGGGGGAATTGTTGTGCATAAGCATAACGGAGAAAAATTCTATATCACAACGCCGATTTATTACCCTTCTGGTAATCCTCATATTGGTCACTGCTATACGACAACAGCATGTGACTCAATCGCAAGATACAGACGAATGCAGGGATATGACGTAATGTTCCTCACCGGCACAGATGAACATGGTCAGAAAATCGAACAGAAGGCTGCCGAAAAGGGCGTTACTCCCAAGCAGTATGTTGACGAAATAGTTGAAATATTCAAGAATCTCTGGAGCTATATGAACATAAGCTATGACAGATATATCCGTACTACCGACGACTATCATGTTGAGGCAGTGCAGAAAATATTCAAGGAGCTTTATGACCGCGGCTATATCTATAAGGGTGAGTATAAGGGAAAATACTGTACTCCCTGCGAAAGCTTCTGGACAGACAGCCAGCTCGTTGACGGAAAATGTCCCGAATGCGGCAGAGAAGTAAAGGAAGCAAAAGAAGAAGCATATTTCTTCAGAATGTCTCCTTTTGCAGAGAGGATCGAAAAGCTTCTTACTGAAACAGATTATCTGCAGCCGAAAACAAGGGCAACCGAGCTTGTCAATAATTTTATCAAGCCCGGACTTGAGGATCTTTGCGTTTCAAGAACAAGCTTCAGCTGGGGTATACCTGTAACATTTGATGAAAAGCATGTTGTATATGTATGGATCGATGCTCTTTCAAACTATATCACTGCCCTTGGCTATAATAACGGAAAATATAATGATTATGATAAATTCTGGCCTGCAAATGTCCATATGGTCGCAAAGGATATCATGCGTTTCCATGCAATCATCTGGCCGGCAATGCTGATGGCTCTTGATCTTCCGCTTCCTGAGCACCTTGCTGTGCACGGCTGGATCACCTTCAACGGTCAGAAAATGAGCAAATCCCTCGGAAATGTTGTGGATCCGTTTATTCTGGGTCAGCGTTACGGAGCAGATTCGATCCGTTATCATATCATGAGAGAAATGGCTCTCGGAGCAGACAGCTCATTCTCAAATGAGATCATGATAAACCGTATCAACAGCGATCTTGCAAACGGTCTCGGAAACCTTGTTTCAAGAACAGTTGCAATGGTTGAAAAATACTTTGGCGGTACACTTCCCGAGGAAAGAGAAGCAGGCGAATTTGACGATGAACTTATCGCAGCAGCAACAGGTCTTTCTGATGCGGTTGATGAATATATCGACAAGACACAGCTCAATAATGCACTTGCAGAGATATTCAAGGTTGTATCCCGTGCAAACAAATACATCGATGAAACAGCGCCGTGGGTTCTTGCAAAGGACGAAAGCAAAAAGATCAGACTTGCAACAGTTCTTTACAATCTGCTTGATACTATCCGTATCATCTCCACACTTCTCAGCGCCTTCATGCCGACGACAATGCCGAAGGTATGGGAGCAGATCGGTGCATCAGAAGCTGATGTAAGCTACGATAATTCTTCAGTATACGGCGTACTTCCGAAAAATGTCACTGTAAAGAAGGGCGAGATAATCTTCCCCAGAATAGATGTTGAAAAGGAAATCGAGGAACTGAATAAGATCATCGGCAGCCAGAAACAGGAAGAAGATAAAAAGGTAGAGAAAAAAGTCAGACCTGAAGGTCTTGCAATGATCGGCATAGATGATTTCATGAAGGTTGAGCTGACTGTTGCAAAGGTCAAAAACTGCGAGCCGATAAAAAAGGCTAAAAAGCTTCTTAAGCTGACGCTTGATGACGGTTCTGAAAATGAAAGAACAGTAGCAAGCGGAATTGCAAAATTCTATAAGCCGGAGGAACTTATCGGAAAGAGCGTTATTGTCGTATCGAATCTGAAGCCGGCAGTGCTCTGCGGAGTTGAAAGCAACGGAATGATACTTGCAGCTGACGACGGCGATAATATCAAGGTAATTTTCGTTGATGGTGTCACTCCCGGCAGCAGGGTCAGATAAAAAAGTGAGAGCGTTTTGCAGAAAAGCATACAGCTTTGTATCTTTACTGAAAAATAATATTCAGAATTAAATAATGTCGGAGTTGATCTCCGAAAAAATAACTCCGTCCGGTTTATCTTTTATGACAGACTGTGGCGGAGTTTTTTATGGCAGACTTTTGTGACTCCTTAGAGCCTTATTATCTTGACATTTTGCTTAAAAAGGGGTATTTTATTATAGTAAAGTATTTTTAAAAAACAAGGGGTAATAAACAATGCTGACTTTAGATAAAATCTATCATGCTTCATATGTTCTCAAGGAGGTTATCCGCCCGACAGATATGATCAAGGCAACTAACCTATCTGATGAATGTGAGCTGTATCTCAAAACGGAGAACCTTCAGGTGACCGGTGCATTCAAGGCAAGAGGAGCATATTATAAGATCTCACAGCTGACACCGGAGGAAAGAGCAAAGGGCGTTATCGCCTGTTCTGCCGGCAACCATGCACAGGGTGTTGCTCTTGCAGCTCAGAGATACGGTATAAAATCGGTGATCTGTATGCCGAATTCAGCACCGATCTCAAAGGTCGAGGCTACAAAAAGCTACGGCGCAGAAGCTGTGCTTGTTGAGGGTACATATGATGATGCTCACGATAAGGCTGTTGAGCTTCAGAAGGAAACAGGCGCTACATTTATTCACCCGTTTGATGATGAAATGGTAATTGCAGGTCAGGGAACGATCGGTCTTGAAATACTCGATCAGCTTCCGGATCTTGATGCAGTAATCGTACCTATCGGCGGCGGCGGACTGATCAGCGGCGTTGCATATGCGATCAAATCTCTCAATCCCAATGTAAAGGTATACGGCGTTCAGAGTGCAGGCGCACCGTCAATGTATCTTTCAATGGCTCATAGCAATATAGAAACACTTCCGTCAGTCAATACATTTGCAGACGGTATTGCAGTAAAGACTCCCGGAGAGCTTACCTTTGAACTCTGCGGAAAATATGTTGATGAAATAATAACTGTTACCGATGACGAAACAGCAACCGCTATCCTTTCACTTATCGAGAAGCAGAAGCTTATTTCTGAGGGTGCAGGCGCAGTTTCTGTTGCAGCAGCACTGTTCGATAAGCTGCCGATCAAGGGCAAAAAGGTATGCTGCCTTGTTTCAGGCGGTAATATTGACGTTACGATCCTCTCACGAGTTATCGACAGAGGTCTTCAGAAGACAGGCAGACTTGCAGAATTCACAATTGCTCTGACAGATAAGCCCGGCGAGCTTACAACAGTATCAAGGATAATCTCAAAGCTTGGCGCAAATGTTGTAGCAGTAAGCCATGACAGGGCTGATCTTAATACAGATATCAATTCCTGCTATCTGCGTCTTTCACTTGAGACCAGAAATCATGAGCATATCCAGAAAATCAAGGATGAGCTCAGCAAAAAGGGTTACAGGATAGTTCAGTAATCAGATCCGCAGAATAAGACATTGTCCGGACAGGATCCGTTTCTGATGAGCAGAAAACAGACGGAGGTGTGCAATGAAAAGGCGAGCAGCCGGTTTAATGATATTTATATTGATTATTGCAGCTGTATTTGCGTCTTTTCCCGGATGCTCAGCGGGAAATACACACCCTGAAAGCAAGGAAGAAACACTTCCTGTGCCTGAAAATACACCGTATATTGAGTGGAATGAAAAGAATGAACAGGTTTCTCAAAAGGAACTGGAGATATATCTGTCACAGCTTACGCCGACAATAGCAATTAAGAAAAGCAGTGAGCTGAAGTGGAGGGATATCTGTCCTGTAAGCTTCTGGGTGAGCAATTTTTCTGTAATGACATATGACGAAGCAGATTATAAGCTTTATAACTTTTTCTATGCGGATGATGCAGATGAAAATGAAAAAATGAAGTCACAGACCGATAAGGCAGCCGATGAGATCATTTCAGCTGTAAAGGCAATGAATAAAGGCAGCGAATGGGATGATATCCTCGCTGTGCATGACGAGCTGATAAGACGCACGGAATTCGTTACGGAAGAAAAAAACGGGGATCATTCGCATGATATGTATGGCGCACTTGTAAAGCGAAGGGCGGTTTGTCAGGGTTATACCTATGCATTTTCATATATACTGCGCAAGATGGGACACAAATGTACGGAAATATATTCTGATGAACATATCTGGACAAAAATAGAAAGTCTCAGCTCAGGAGAAAGATATATTGATCTTACCTGGGACGATTATAATGTATCTGATATACGAGGGAAACCATATATACATCACGAGTTTTTCTGTCTGACAAAAGAAGAAATGGAGCAGTTTGACGAGCATACCCCGGAGGATGAGGACGATAGCGAGAAAAACAGATCTGCAGGGGATAACTATTTCAGAAAGAAAAATTACTTTATAAGGAAAGACGATGAGCTTGGCTTTCGTGCCTGTGCACTTGAGCAGTTCAAGGAGGAGAAAAACCTGCTTGAATTCAGGTTTGAAAGCAAGGCGGATTATGATAAGGCCGGGGAATGGATGATGTCCATACTTGCCGAGCTTGGCTATAAGGAATCATATTATGAATACAAAAAACCGGAGCTTCTGATATACTGCGCAGGACTGTATGCGCCGCAGAAGAAAGAAGAAACAAACAGTGATTAAGACTTCCGCAGGAAAAGTTTCAGAATTCAGAATGCATTCATTCCATACGCTTTCATTGAATAAAGAAAATGACAGTCGGAAGTTTAAATAAACAATTTGAAAGGACGATAATTATGTCAGAAAAGATCTATACCAAAAATGCACCCGATGCGATCGGACCGTATTCACAGGCTGTAAAAGCAGGAGGTCTTGTGTTCACATCAGGCCAGATTGCAATCAACCCTGCAAGCGGAAATGTTGAGGCAGATACAATTGAGGGTCAGACTGAACAGGTAATGAAAAACCTCGGTGCAGTACTTGAGGCAGCAGGTTCCTCATTTGACAAGGCTGTCAAGACAGTCTGCTTCCTTGCGGATATGAATGATTTTGCTGTATTCAATGAGATCTACGGCAGATATTTCACAAGCAAGCCGGCACGTTCATGCGTTGCAGTAAAGACCCTTCCGAAGAATGTTCTTTGCGAGGTAGAGGTAATAGCTGAGGTATAATGCTGTACGCTGAAAAGCATTATAGCAGGAAAAAAGGGAAGTCGTAGCCGGCTTCCCTGATTTTAAAGGAGGGAAAATTTGAAGGTAAAAACGAAAATATTTATTAAAATAGCAGTTTCTGTGCTTGTGACGGTATTCATGGTTTTTATTGCCGAGCTTCTCGGTGAGGAAGAAATGATATTTCCTGAGGTCGCAGCACTTGCAGTCGGTTCGTTCCTGTCATTCAGAATGCCGTGGAATGTAACGCCGATCAGAATGTTTTTCACGATGACATTATCGGCAACTGCGGGATATGCACTGTCAGCCTTTGTCCCGGTTCCGCTTTATCTGAAGCTGATCGCAGCAATGCTGTTCAGCCTGATCGCACTGTCATGGTCAAAAACGACGATGCTTCCGCTGATATCAGCAGCTGTTCTTCCGGTGCTGACGAATGTGCAGTCGGTCATCTATCCTGTTTCAGTACTGATCCTTACTGCAATGATAATCGGTATAAGGGTACTGTTTGTTAAACACGGTCTTGCAGATAAGATCAGCTTTGATAATACAAACTCCGATGACCGTAATTTCTTTATCCGGAATATATGGATATTTGCCGTCTTTGCAGTCACAGCAGCGATAGCAGTTCCCACCGGGATCACATTCATGCTTGCACCCCCTCTTGCGGTCATACTTGCAGAGGCAGCAAATGCACAAAGTCCGGTGCATAAAACACCTGTGCGTTATTTCCTGTGTACAGTGCTCTGCATATTTTTCGGAACAGCAAGCCGCCTTGTATTCTACGATGTTCTCGGACTTCCGCTGACATTAGGCACATTATTTGCCATTTCCGGAGCAATTCTGTTCCAGCTGCTTTTCCGCAAACTGTTTCCGCCGGCAGCTGCACTTGCGGTTCTGCCATTTATTCTGCCGCAGTCGGTTATAGCACTGTATCCGTTCCAGGCGGCAGCCGGAGCAGCGATCTTTATCGGACTTGATGTATTGTTTGCCGCTGCCTGCAGGAAGGGTATCACGGACAGATTATCATTAAACTTTTTTGATTTCATTCATTCAATAAAGCTTTTCAGACCGGAAGAAATGACTGTGAAGGTGACAGTATCAAAACCGTCAGGTGAATCAGGTGAAAAAGCTGTACCGGTGAGACATGTTTCATTAAAGCCTTCGCAGCCTGACAGAAACAGACCTGTCAGACACCGCATGATATCTGAACCTGACACGGTAAGGGAAGCAAAACAGTCAAAGCCTGTAAACAGCGGACCAGTGCCTGATAAACCTGTAACAGCACCGGAAGCATACGAGCCTTTGGC
>ONRO01000315.1 GCA_900320235.1 uncultured Eubacteriales bacterium | reverse complement strand
CCCGGCTTTTTTAGCCTGAACTGCTGATATCCTTTCTGCCTGATAACTTCTACAATTATTTTACGCTATCTTTCCCACCGCCACAGCGTGACGCGCCCGCAGGAAGTGCCCTTGGGGTGCTGTACTCTGAGTAAAGAATACTGGTTCATTACTGTACTTCATAGAAAATACCATTCGTGGTTTTATCTGATCTTTTTCAAAAAGATCAATAATGCAGCTGTTATTCATCTTCAGCTTTTTTTCCGGCAGATTCAAGGAAGCTCTTTCTCCTGTCAATAAGCTTTCTGATCGCTCCCGGATCCATTGTTCTGATACGCTGCTCTATATATTCACGTCTGTCGTGTATCACTTTCTCAGCCTTTGCAAGCTTTTCAGGATCCTTTGCAAGCTCTTCTTCAAGCTTATTTTCTATCCGGTCAAGTATCTCATCTTCATCAAACATATTGACTCTGCCCCATAGTGTGTGCTTTTCGGCATCTTCAAGCTCGCTCAGAGTCACACTGCTGTCGAAGAATTTGTCAACAAGCTCCTGTGCGATCTTTTCTCTGTATTCCTCTGCCTTGCTTCCGAATACCCATTCCAGTTCCGGCTGTATACCCTTTGCCATTCTGCTGATATGGGCAGGTCTTACTATTGATTTTTCAAAACGCTTTTTCCTGAATGTTGTTTTTTCGCCCGTCAAAATATATGTTACACTTTCATCTTCAATTGGATAGGGATATCTGATTCCTGAATCTCTCAGTGCAAGTGCTGTTGTCATTCTTACTGCTCCGCTTTCAAGAAGTTTTCCCGCACCGAATTGTCTGAGCTGATCATTTACCTCTTCAACATGCTCAGTTATGTAAAAATGTATGCCTCTTTTCTTCAGTTCCTCATACATCATCAGCAGTCTTTCGGCCGCTGTGATATCAATTGCTCCGCAGGCTCCTGCATTTATTATTACGACCTTTGTATCTTCTCTGATTGCTGTTTCGATATCGTTCTGGAGTGTATCGATATTCGCAAAGAAAAGATCACCTCCGAAGCGATATATTATTGTATTTTTTACTGCTCTGGACTCTTTATTTCTTTTAAGCGAATAAAAGCTGTTCTGCTTACCCTCTATTGCTCCGAGAAATGCCCTCGGAGGTGTAACTGCTCTCATTATAACTGATACAAACGACAGCACAACGCCGATTATTACTCCATATACCGTACCAAAGATAAGTACTGCAAGAAAAGCTCCTACAAATATATAGAATTCTGTTCTGCTCTTTTTGAAATAATAAACAGCTTCACCGAATTCGCAGGCATTTATCAGCGCCGAAACGACGATCGCTGTCAGCACCGGAACAGGAAGATATTCAATCATCGGCGCTGCAAAATACAGTACTGCAAGCATTGTAATCCCAGATGATATGGAAAGCCACTGTGATTTTGCCCCGAACTGGCGGACTATTCCTGTTCTTGAAACGCTTGCATTCACAGGACAGCAGCATGACAATGCTGACATGAAATTTGCAGCTGAATAGGCAAGTATTTCCCTGTTGCTGTCAAGCTTATAGCCATCCTTCAATGCATTTCCTCTTGAAGCAAGAAGGGATTCTGCAAGTATTACTGCTGCGATAGACAGTGATGAAAAGAGATAATCTCTGAGCTGGTCTGCTGATTCTATCACAGGCAGCATTGCAAAACCGTGAAAGCCTGCATCTACATGCGGAAGCAGCCTGACTCCGTAGCTTTCAAACGGCAAAATCATTCCGCTGACAGCCGCTGCCGCCATTACAATTACAGACATAGGTACTTTGGGGATAAATTTCTTTGCTATCATTATTATTGCAATTGATGCTGCGCTGAGTCCGAATGACAGCAGATTGAATTCCGGCAGCTGTGAAATAATATGCAGAATAAGCTCGGATGCCTCTCCTGCGCCCGGGCTGCCGCCGAAAAGCTTTGGAGTCTGCATAAGAATAATGGTACAGCAAATACCGGTGACAAAGCCGCCCATTACCGACGCTGAAATATATTTTACTATTCTTCCCGCCTTGAACAGAAAAAATATCAGCAGCCACAGCGACACAAAAAACGTCAGTGTCAAAACAAAGTGCAATGCTTCTTCCGAGCCGGCTGCATAGCCCATTGCAGCGACAGTTCCGCCGACAAGAGCTGCCGGAGCTGCGTCTACTCCGAACACAAAATCACGGCTTGTCGTCAGAAGTCCGAAAATTATTATCGTAAAAACCGAGCCGTACAATCCATACTGCATCGGCAGTCCTGCTATCTGTGCATAGCCCATTGATATCGGTATTGATATCAGTGCAACTATAACACCTCCGAGCAGATCTTTAACAAGCTGTCCGGGAGAAACCGGATTGAATCTGTTTTTTATGCTTTCCAATTTTTCCCCTCCGTTTCTCTGCCTGCATCAGTCATTGCTCTGTGCCCTTGTTTCCGACATAATCTTTTTACCGGAATACTCATATTACGATCAGGATCATTCTGTCCTGCACTTACTCTTCACGGTCTGCATTTTTTCCGGCACCGAGTCTGATAAGATCTCTGATTCTTTCAATCCTGTCCGAAAGATACAGATAGCCGAGTAAAGCCTCAAACGCAGTCGCTGCATGATACTGCGCCATTGTTGCGCTTTTGGGTGCATGTGTAACATGGGCATTTCTTCCACGTCTGAGAACATCCGCTTCTTCCTCAGTCAGAAGCGGTTCTATTTTTTTGACAAGCTCAGCCTGTGCCTGGCAGCGGACAAATTCTACTTTTTCAAGATTAAGCTCCTTGACCGGTCTGTTACCCCTGCAGGCAAGCTCCTCTCTGATTATCAGATCATACACGCCGTCGCCGACAAAGGCAAGTCCAAGAGCGCTGAGCTGAGTGGGATCACATTCATCCCCGAGAAGTCTTGACATCCATATCACTCCACAAATTCAAATTCAAAATCGTACAGGCTGACCGTATCTCCCTCCTGAATTCCTGCCTGCCTGAGCGCATCAATAACACCCGAGCTGATCAGTACTCTCTGGAAATACTGTACGCTGTCGCTGTCCGAAAAATCTATCATTCTGAGCACTCTCAGAAGCTTATCAGCCTCCACGAAATACACTCCGCCGTGATTTGTCACCTTTATATCCTGAACCCCTATTTCCTCTGCGGACGGCATCGGTGCCGGCTCAGCTTCATATCTTGTGATAGGCGGAAGCTTTGAAAGCTGCTCCTGTATTTCTTTAAGAAGCGGCTCTGTCTGATAATCTATTGCCGCCATGATCGGGAAAAATTTATATCCTTTTTCCTCCACGAATTTTCTGAAATCTTCTACTGTTTCATCCTCGGTAAGATCGCATTTATTTCCAGCCACGATCATCGGACGCTTAGCAAGCTCAGGATTGAACTTTTCAAGTTCTTCATTAATGATCCTGAAATCCTCTTTCGGATCTCTTCCCTCACTTCCGGACACATCCACCATATGCACAAGCAGTCTGCATCGTTCAACATGGCGAAGGAACTGATGTCCAAGGCCGACACCATCGCCTGCACCCTCAATAAGACCGGGAATATCAGCCATTACGAAGGATGATTCCGGACCCATCCTTACAACGCCGAGGACAGGTGTTATAGTTGTAAAATGATAATCAGCTATTACAGGCTTTGCCTGACTTACTACTGATATCAGAGTTGATTTTCCGACATTTGGAAATCCGACTATACCGACATCTGCAAGAAGCTTCAGCTCAAGCTGAACTTCATATTCTTCGCCGGGCTGACCGGGCTTTGCAAATCTTGGTGTCTGACGTGTAGGCGTTGCGAAATGTGTATTTCCCCAGCCGCCCTTGCCGCCCTTTGCAACAATGACCGGTTCCTTATCGGAGATATCTGCAAGTATTCTTCCGCTGCTGACCTCCTTGACAAGAGTTCCTCTCGGCACACGGATAACAAGATCCTCAGCTTTTTTTCCGTTACATCTTGCGCCCCTGCCGTTTTCGCCCTTTGCAGCAACATACTTTCTTTTGTATCTGAAATCCGCAAGTGTTGACAGATTGTCATCCGCAACAAAAACAATATTTCCGCCTCTGCCTCCGTCGCCGCCGTCAGGTCCGCCGGAAGCCACATATTTTTCTCTGTGAAAGGCAACAGCGCCGTCACCGCCGTCACCTGCTTTAATGAATATCTTAGCTATATCTACAAACATAATTTACTCCTTTTCTGAGTCTGTAACATCCTTTTATCCTACAACATTAATATAACACAATTACCGTTTTATAGCAATACCCGCCCGGGCAGCGTGCAGAATTGAAAATAGAAAAAAGTGATCCGGTCATGTTGCTGAGTCAGTATGTGGAGGAAATGGATTTGACT
This sequence comes from uncultured Eubacteriales bacterium, assembly GCA_900320235.1. GTDB lineage: Bacteria > Bacillota > Clostridia > Oscillospirales > Acutalibacteraceae > UBA1213. Next base: position 19 of record ONRO01000315.1, on the reverse strand, counting down.
GACTTGTATTCCACTTATG
>ONRO01000272.1 GCA_900320235.1 uncultured Eubacteriales bacterium | reverse complement strand
TTCGATTGCGCCCTCTTTTTTCTGTTTTCTGGCGTTCATCGCCACATATTTAAACTTCAAGACAATTCACTCCTCTTCTTATCTTCTAGCGTCTGTATCGCCGATATCGAAGTTCCAAGCCTTTGCAACCTGTTCTGTGATAAGACCCTGAGCAAGAAGATTATCAATACTCTTGTTCATTGTGATCATACCGTACTGCTGACCGAGCTGAATTGACTGCTGGATATTTGCGACCTTATTTTCACGGATAAGGTTACTGATAGCGCCTGTAACAAACATGATTTCAAATGCTGCAACTCGTCCGCCGGTTGCTCTCGGAAGAAGTCTCTGAGAAATAACGGCCTTCAGTGATGTTGAAAGCTGTACACGGATCTGCTGCTGCTGATCCGGCGGGAAAATATCAACAAGACGGTCGATTGTCTTTGCGGCACCCTCTGTATGTACTGTTGAGAAAACCAAGTGACCTGTTTCAGTTGCGGTAAGGGCGATCTGAATAGATTCACGGTCACGCATCTCACCTACGAGAATTACATCAGGGTCTTCACGCATCGCAGCTCTCAGAGCCATCGGATAGCTTCGGCTGTCGAGGCCGATTTCTCTCTGGTTGATTACGCAGCGCTTAGGTGTATGAAGGAACTCAACAGGGTCCTCGATTGTTACTATATGCTTACTTTTGAATTTATTGATCTCATTTATAAGAGCAGCAAGTGTTGTAGATTTACCAGAACCGGTAGGTCCGCACATAAGTACCAGACCGGAGTTAAGGTCAAGTGTCTTTCTGATTGAATTTGGAAGACTCAGTGTTGACAGCTCAGGAACTACACTGTTGATTACACGGAGTACGAGTGATGTACCGTTACGCTGTCTGAATGCATTTGCTCTGAAACGTCCGCATTCACCGATTTCAACAGCCGCATCGGCTTCACCTGTCTGAAGGAAGGTTTCAAATCTTGACTGATTAAGTACTGCTTTGATTATCGCAGTTACCTCTGCCTCATTGAGTGCAGGGTCGTTTGTAAAGAAAATATTACCATGCAGACGGTAAGCAGGATGGTTACCTGATGCAATATGTATATCGGATGCGCCTTTTGTAACGGCTTCTTTTACAAGGCTATAAAAATCCATTATTGATCTACCCCAATCTGTTTTTTATTTTTTGCTATTTGTCGGTTTTTATATGCAGATCCCGTTAGTCGTTCGAGATCGTCATTTCGATGAATTCTTCATAAGAAGTAAGACCCTTGAGAACGTCGATACGGACATTTTCCTTCATTGGTATCATGCCCTCTTCGATAGCCATATCTCTTATTTCGTCTGTACTTTTTCCTGCTGTAATTGCTCTTTTGAGTGTTGTTGTAAGGAGCATTACCTCATGCACAGCGATACGTCCCTTATAGCCCTTCTTATTACATTTCTCACATCCGCACTTTCTGTACAGAATGATTTCCTCATTCGGATCAAGGTCAAGTCCGAGTCTTTCATTTTCATCCGGACTGTATGCTTCCTTACAGTTTGTACAAAGTCTTCTTGCGAGCTTCTGAGCGATAACGCCGAGAAGAGCTGAAGATACCATGTATGCCTCAATACCCATATCGATAAGACGGGCAACCGAGCTTGGTGCATCGTATGTATGGAGTGTTGAAAGAACAAGGTGACCTGTGATAGCTGCCTGAACCGCGATACCTGCTGTTTCGCCGTCTCGAATCTCACCGAGCATGATAATGTCGGGGTCCTGACGAAGAATACTTCTCAGTGCAGCCGCAAATGTAAGACCTGCTTTTTCATTTGTCTGAACCTGTGTAATACCGGGCTGAATCTGCTCAACAGGGTCCTCAACCGTGATGATATTGATATCCTCGCCCATTACCTCATGCAGTGCGGTATAAAGCGTTGTTGATTTACCTGAACCGGTAGCACCTGTTACGAGGATAATTCCTCTGGTACTTTTTACAAGGTGATTGAATTTTTCAAGATTCTCCGGAAGGAAGCCTATATTTTCCTTTTTAAGTTCCATACCCAGAGAAGTCGTAATACGCATAACTATCTTCTCACCGAAAATACTCGGGAGAACGGAAATACGGAAGTCGATA
>ONRO01000084.1 GCA_900320235.1 uncultured Eubacteriales bacterium | reverse complement strand
ATATCCTCTGTGCTGCCTGCACCACCGACAATTACTGTATTCTCTTTATCGATCTTTACCTTTGAAGCACGTCCGAGCTGATCCATATGTGTATCCTTAAGCTCAAGACCTATCTCCTGAGAGATAACCTCACCGCCTGTAAGAACAGCAATATCACGGAGCATTTCTTTTCTTCTGTCGCCAAATCCGGGAGCCTTTACACCAATACACGTGAATGCGCCTCTGAGCTTATTAACTACCATTGTTGAAAGTGCTTCGCCCTCGATATCCTCTGCAATGATTACAAGCTTATTCTTGCCTGCCTGAATCATTTCCTCAAGCAGCGGAAGTATTTCCTGAAGATTTGAAATCTTCTTATCTGTAATAAGAATGAAAGCATCCTCTACAACAGCTTCCATTTTCTCTGTGTCTGTGCACATATAAGGTGTGATATATCCTCTGTCGAACATCATACCGTCAACAACATCTGAATATGTTTCTGCTGTTTTTGATTCCTCGACAGTGATTACACCATCATTGCCTACCTTCTCCATTGATTCAGCAATAAGGTTTCCGATAACCTCGTCTGCTGCTGAAATAGTAGCTACTCTTGCTATATCCTTTGAGCCTTCAACAGGCTTTGAATTTGACTTCAGTGTCTCAACAGCAGTATCAACAGCCTTGCTTACACCCTTTTTAAGAATCATCGGATTTGCTCCTGCTGTTACATTCTTCATACCCTCACGGATAAGTGCCTGTGCAAGAAGTGTAGCTGTTGTTGTTCCGTCACCTGCAACATCATTTGTCTTGATAGATACTTCTTTTACAAGCTGAGCACCCATGTTTTCAAACGGATCGTCAAGCTCGATTTCTTTTGCAATTGTTACACCGTCGTTTGTAATAAGCGGTGCGCCGAATTTTTTATCAAGAACAACATTTCTTCCCTTCGGGCCGAGTGTGATCTTTACTGTGTCTGCGAGCTGGTCAATACCGCTCATAAGAGCCTTTCTTGCTTCCTCGCCGTATATGATCTGTTTTGCCATGATAAATTACCTCCAAATTCTATTCTTTCTTTTCCGCAGTTTTTCTTTTTTATTCCACTACTGCAAGAATATCTGACTGACGAACGATAGTGTATTCTTCACCGTCGATCTTGACATCTGTACCTGAATATTTGCTTGTGATTACCTTATCACCGATATTCACATACATCTTTACTTCCTTGTCATCGACCATTCCACCCGGACCAACTGCAACAACTGTTGCAAACTGGGGCTTTTCCTGTGAAGCAGCTGTAAGAATAATACCGCTCTTTGTTGTTTCCTCGGCAGCCTCTGCCTTTACAACAACTCTGTCAAGTAATGGTTTAATAGTCATAATATATTGCCTCCTTAAAGCAAAATAGTATTAATGAAATTGATTAGCACTCTCGCCTTTCGAGTGCTAAAGATATTGTATACCCTTTCTGCAAAAAAATCAAGTATAATTTGGTACTTTTTTTAATTTTTTCAATATTATTCATCTGCCTTATTAAACCACTAAATAATTATAGTCTGAAAACATCAATAAAATGCAAAAAATCCTCAGCTTTACGCTGAGGATCCATTTTATCTTCCATCGTGATGTGCAAGAATAACATATGCAGTTTTACAGATGATCTTAAAATCAGTCTGAAGACTTCTGTCAGCTATGTACTGTCTGTCCATTTCCATCCACTGTTCAAACGAAATATCATTTCTTGCCTTGCTTGCCTGCCAATAGCACGTAAGTCCGGGCGTTACAAGAAGCCTTTGCTTATCACTTTCTGAATATTCAGCTACCTCTGCCGGAAGCGGTGGTCTTGGTCCTACAATAGACATATCTCCCTTGAGAATATTTACTAGCTGAGGAAGCTCATCGATATTTGTTGCTCTGATGAATTTGCCGATACCGGTGATTCTGGGGTCATCCTTCATTTTAAATGCCGGTCCATCCATCTCATTATACTTCTGGAGCTTTGCTTTAAGGGCTTCTGCATCCATACACATTGAACGAAACTTATATAGCTTGAATATCTTTCCGTTCTTTCCGCATCTTTCCTGAACAAATATCGGATTCCCTTTTTTATCCCACAATGATATAAGAATCATTACAACCAGAAACAAAGGGCTAAGTACAATAAGAGCAAAAAGAGAAAGTATAATATCAAAAAACCTTTTGAGGAAGCTGTATAATCTTTTTCTCTCAAGAACAACTGATTCAGAATAATCTCCATCTTCACTGAGCTGAAGAACTGCATTATTATTCATATTTCGAACACCCCATCATAATTTTGATAATCTAAAATATTTGTTCTGTTCTGATTCATACTGTTGTTATTATAGCATTTTTTTGTTTATGTAGTCAATCAACATTCTGTAATTTTAATAATTTGGCAATAATTTTATTCATTTATACGGAAAACAATCGAAAACAATTATTAATTCTGTCATTATGCAAAAATAAAAATGCTCCGTGGGTTACGAAGCATTTTATAATAAATTTTACTATTATGTGTTTTTGTCTACCTGATGGAATTTTTTGAGGTTTCCGGTTTTATTGCTTCTCTTTGCAAGCTCATCCATTACCTCATCTACGGATATTCCCTGCTGAGCCATCATCACAAAAAGATGATAAATAAGGTCTGATATCTCAAGTACGGTTTCCTTGTTATCACCGTTCTTTGCAGCTATTATTGTTTCGCTGCATTCTTCACCAACCTTTTTGAGGATCTTATCGAGTCCTTTTTCAAAAAGATAACAGGTATATGAACCCTCCTGTTTCTCTGCCTTTCTGCTGAGTATGGTTTCATAAAGATCATAAAGCTCGTTACTGTTTTCCATTTTATTTCCTCCGTTTATTTATTCTTTTTTCCGTATTCTTCCCAGAGTTCATTAAAGAAGCAGGAATGGCTTCCTGTATGGCATGCAGCTCCGGTCTGATCTACTATTACTAAAAGTGTATCCTTATCGCAGTCTCCCTTGATATCAACGATCTTCTGAAGATGACCGGATGTTGCTCCCTTATTCCACAGCTCCTGTCTTGAACGGCTGTAAAACCATGTATATCCTGTTTCAAATGTCTTTCGCATTGATTCCCTGTTCATATACGCAAGCATCAGTACCTGACCGGTAGAACGCTCCTGAACTATTGCCGGAAGAAGATCTGCTTTTTTGAAATAATCCTCGATGAATTCAAAGTCTGCCATCAGATATTTGCTCCTTTGCCGTTATGCTTTGCTGCCTTTGCGATACTTATTGCCTGAGCAAGATCAAGATTACCGCTGTATATTGCTTTTCCGCATATTGCTCCGTAGATATCGAGATCTGTCAGATTGATAATATCCTTGAGATTTGCAACTCCGCCTGATGCAATTATATTACACTTTACAGCCGCCTTGAGTTCATCAAGCATTGTCAGATTAGGACCGCTTAGCATTCCGTCCTTTGATATATCAGTGAAAATAATATAATGTACTCCTATATCCTCCATCTGCTTTGCAAGCTCTATGAAGTTTATCTCGGAAGTATCAGTCCAGCCGTCTGCTGAAACAAATCCATTTTTAGCATCAATACTTACAGCTACATTAAGCGGATATTTTTTTACTGCTTCTTTTACAAAATCAGGATCCTTTATTGCTGCAGAACCGAGTATAACCCTGTCGATGTTATTTTCAAGATAGAACTCGACAGATTCCATGTTACGGATTCCGCCGCCTACTTCTATTTTTATATTACAGTTCCTGCGTACTTCAAGTATAACATCTGAATTCAGTCTTTCCCCGTCCTTTGCGCCGTCAAGGTCAACCATATGCATGAATTCAGCACCTGCCTGCTCGAACTCCTTTGCAGTTTCTACTGCATTTTCCGCAACCTTATGTGCTGTTGAATAATCTCCCTTATAAAGTCTTACACAATTCCCGTCTTTTAAATCAATTGCCGGCAGTATTAACATATATATATCAGAACCTTCCTGAAAATCTTATTGAGTCGTATCTGTTTCTTATTTATTTTATAATACACCTTTTGTTGAAAGAGGCTTGTCGGAAGATGTCGGTGTGACAGCTTCTCTGAGTGAATGTCCGAGTGCTTTATAAAGCGCCTCTGTCATATGGTGTGAATTTTTGCCGTAAGGACACTGAAGATGAAGTGTTATTCCGGAATTGAATGCAAAAGCCCGCATAAACTCTTCTGTCATGCAGCTGTCATATCCGCCGATTCGTTCTTCAGGAAAAGAAGCGTCAAAAACAAGAAACGGTCTGCCACTTATATCAAGTGAACAAAAGCCAAGTGCTTCATCCATCGGAACATAGAAGCTTCCGAAGCGTTTTATTCCGCCCTTATCTCCGAGAGCCTTATCAAAGGCCTTACCAAGAACAATTCCTGTATCCTCGATGGTATGATGACAGTCAACCTCAAGATCTCCGCTGACTTCTACACTTAGTCCGAATCCACCATGAACTGCAAATGCAGTAAGCATATGGTCAAAAAATCCGATACCTGTACTGATATCAACCTCTCCGCCGTCAAGATCTATCGTTATATTTATTTTTGTTTCTTTTGTTTCCCTGCTGATCTGTGCACTTCGCATTCTGCTCACCTCTTCTTTTCAATCAAATAGTATAAATCATTTTTTTTACTTTGTAAATAGCATTTTAATAATTTATTCCATTATTTATCACTTACTACTAATTGTTATTTTTTTAACGATTAGTTTTTAGTATGTTTTTTTGAATATATTTCTCAAACAGAACTAAAAATTCAATGTTTTCCTCTTTTGTTCCGCAGCTTATCCTTATTGCACCGGCATTCCTGAAATATCTTACAGCAACGCTGTTCTCAAGCATAAATTCATAGATTTTTCCGGCATTGTCTGTTTCTACAAAAATAAAATTGGCGCATGGTTCATATATTTTAATTGGAAGCTTATAATTATCTGCTATTTTTCTAAGTCCTGAATAAAGAACTTTTGTTTGTTTTACGATCTCATCACGACGGCTTTCAAGTAGTTTCTTATCAGAATAGATACAGGTTCCTATCTCCTGAGAAAGGCTGTTGACATTATAAGGCGATTTTACTGCTCTGAGTGCTTTTGTAATTGTCGGATTTGAAACAGCAAAGCCAAGTCTTATTCCTGCTGCGCCGACTGCCTTGGACGCAGTTTTGAGAACAATCAGATTATTATATTTATCTGCTTCTTTCAGAATTGATTCATTCCAGAAATCCATATATGCCTCGTCAAGTACTACAAGAGTTTCTGAACATTCTTTCACAAGCTTTCTTGCCTGTTCCGCTGTAATGCCCCTTCCTGTGGGATTGCACGGATTGGAAAAAATAACCATATCAGCCTTATTATCATTCACATATCTGATAAGCTCATCAATTTCTATTTCAAGATCCTTATTCTTTTTATAGCTCAAAATCTCATTTTCTGAAAGAAAAGAATAAAAAGAATACATCGAAAAATCAGGGTCAGTTACAACAACACGGCTTCCCCTTGAAAGCATTGCAGATGCAAGAAGATAAAGCATTTCATCAGAGCCGTTTGTAACTGTGATATTTTCAGGATCAAGTCCGTAATAGTCTGCAAAAGCAGCTGTAAGCTTCTTAGCTGTCGGATCAGGATATCTGTTAAAGCTCATGTTATCGACAATTGTTTTTATTCCGGCTTTTATTTCCTCCGGAAGATTAAAGCCTGATTCATTTGCATCAAGTCTTATCTTATATGTTCCGCTTATTGGTTCATAAGGTTCAAGCTCTACTACCTTATCACATAATCTGTATGACATTTTCATTCCCCTTCCTGAAACAGTTTTTTGACATACATTTCTATAATATTATCTCAGTATTTATTATTGCCGCCCAAATAATCGGACGGCAATAAGATCTTTATTATATTATTCAAATCTTACAATGATAGAATTTGCATGAGCTGTCAGACCCTCTGTATTTGCAAAACGGACAATATCATCATGTTCTGCCCTGAGTGCGTCCTCTGTATAATATATAAAGCTTGATTTTTTGATAAAGCTGTCTACTGACAGAGGTGAAAAGAATCTTGCAGTTCCGCTTGTCGGAAGAACGTGGTTTGGTCCCGCAAAGTAATCTCCGAGCGGCTCGGGAGAATAATTTCCAAGGAATACAGAACCTGCATTATCAAGCCTTCCCACATATTCCATCGGATTTTTGCAGCAAACCTCAAGGTGCTCAGGAGCCAGTCCGTTTGCCATTTCAACCGCCTTATCCATGTTCTCGCATACAATGATTGCTCCGAAATTTGTAAGAGATTCATCAATAATCTCTTTTCTTGAAAGACCCTGTATCTGTCTGTAAAGCTCAGCAACCGTTTTCTCTGCAAGCTCTTTTGATGTTGTAACAAGAATTGCAGAAGCCATTCTGTCATGTTCTGCCTGTGACATAAGATCTGCTGCAAGGAATTTCGGGTCTGCACTTTCATCTGCAAGCACAAGTATTTCACTCGGTCCCGCGATCATATCGATATCGACAATACCATAAACAAGCTTCTTTGCAGTTGCAACAAATATATTGCCGGGGCCTACTATTTTATCAACCTTCGGTACACTTTCCGTTCCGTATGCAAGTGCTGCAACAGCCTGCGCACCACCCATCAGAAATACCCTGTCTACACCTGCGATCATCGCAGCAGCCATGATATCGGGATTCGGCTTTCCGTTTTTAAGCGGAGGAGTTACCATGATCAGTTCTTTTACTCCGGCTATCTTTGCAGGTATTGCATTCATCAGAACAGATGACGGATATGCTGCTGTACCTCCGGGAACATAAAGACCTACTCTCGCAAGTCCTCTGACACGCTGGCCAAGAATTACTCCGTTTTCTTTTGTTGTAAGCCAGCTCTGCTGAAGCTGACGAGCGTGAAAATCACGGATGTTTGCTGCTGCTTTTTCGAGTGTACTGATAAAATCGGGATCACAGCTCTGCATTGATCTTTCAATTTCTTCCCTGGGTATTTCAAAAAACTCCGGTGCTGTTCCGTCAAATTTTATTGTATATTCCTCAACAGCCTTATCACCGTTTTTTCTGACATTATCAATAATTTCAGAAACAATTGCAGTTACATCTCTGTCTGTATCAGAACTTCTGTCACGTACAGCCTTCAGAAAATCGTATTCTGCTTTTCCGTCAGCAATTACTGTTTTAATCAATTCATTTTCTTCCTTTCTGTTTCCATTTTATCTGCCAGATCTTCAATTTCTGCTTTTCTGAGCTTCAGGCTTGCTGAATTTGCAATCAGTCTTGCAGAGATCGGTGCAACATTATCTTCAATAATCACAAGTCCGTTTTCTTTAAGTGTCGATCCTGTTTCTACTATATCTACAATTGCATCAGATAATCCGAGAAGCGGTGCAAGCTCAACAGAACCTTCAATTTTTATTATCCTGATATCCATTCCCTTGTTTTCAAAGAAATTTCGTGTAACATTAGGATATTTTGTTGCTATTGTTCTTGCATCATATCCTGAGAAAAAGTCAAATCCCTTTTTTCCTGCCAGTGCAAAGCGGCACTTTCCGAATCCGAGATCAAGTATTTCATAGAAGCTTCTGCCGTTTTCCATTATTGTATCTTTACCAACTACACCCAGATCACATACGCCGTTTTCTACATAGGTAATTACATCAGCTGCCTTTGCAAGAACAACCTCTATTTCTCCGTTTCCGATCGGAAGAATTAGTCTTCTTCCCTTTTCTCTGACAGCAGTACAATCAAATCCGGCAGCTTCAAGAAGCTTTACTGTATCCTTTTCAAGTCTTCCCTTTGTAAGTGCTATTCTTAATGGTTTCATCAGTTTTCTACTCCTGTATCTATCGTCTTTATTTCATCACCGACTATTGTCAGTTTTCTTATCCCTGTATTTCTTGCATATTCAAGTGCTTCGTCGAGTGTTTCAAATACACTGTTTTCTCCGCTTATTCCTGCTTCAAAAAGAGTTCCTGTGTACTTGATTGCCTCGATCTCATAACCTTTTTCACTATGTACGAGAATATCCGGTCTTTTTTTCTCCGGCACATTTCCTCTTTTCATCATTACTGCTGCAAGTGCATCAACATTTATTCCAAAACCGATTGCTGCAGCCGGACGATCAAAATTATCAAGAAGCTTATCGTATCTTCCACCGATAAGTACCGGTTCACCTGAACCCATTACATATCCGCTGAATACAATATCGCTGTAATAATCATTTCTCTGAACAAGTCCCAGATCAATCATTATCCTGTCACCAAGGCCAAGCTTTGTCAGATCATTATAGAGCTCACGAACATATTCAAGTGATCTGAGCGCTGCTTCATCCTCACACATCGTGATAGCCTCATCAAGAACCTCTACTCCGCCGAAAAGACGGGGAAGCTTTCTTATCATTTCAACAGCATGCGTCTGCTCAAGCATATCAAGCTCAGAATTCAATGCAGAATAGTTCTTCAATTCAATATACTGTCTTATCTGCTCACGCTGTGCATGATTTACCGGCAGCTTTCTTGCCAGTGCTTTGAAAAATTTTGCATTGCCAAGCTCTATTCTGAAATCAGGTACACATTTTGACAGAGCTTCAACAGCCGTTGTGATAGTCTCAAGATCAGCTCGTTTTCCGCTTGCTCCTATAAGCTCTATTCCGGTCTGCATTACCTCATTGCTTCTTCCTGTCAGACCGGGATTATATCTGTACACTCTCTGGTTATAATAAAGACGTATGGGATGTCGTTCATTCATCAGTCTTGTAGTTACCATTCTGGCAATCGGAAGGGTTGAGTCCGGCCTTACTACCATCAGTCTTCCCTTAAAATCACTCATTTTGAACATGTCTTCCATTGGTATACCGGAAAGCTCTTCCTTAAAAAGATCATAGAATTCGATCCCCGGAGTAAGTACTTCATAGAAGCCTCTCTGAGAAAAGACATTTCCAAGTATTGAAGAAACAGTTCTGTTTGCAAGACATTCCTCAAACAAAAGATCCTTTGTTCCTACCGGTGTGATTTTTGAATAGTTTTTCATTATCAGTACCTCACTGCGTATTTTTTCTGTTTTTTCCATTAATTAAAGAAAATACGTATTCTTAACTGCACTTTATCATATTAAAGTGGTAGCGTATTAACATGATATCATATTATATCTGATTTGTCAAGTATTAATTCACCCCGGCGTGCCGGCAGCGTGACGCGCCAGAAGGAAGTGCTCTTGGGCTGCCCTGCACCCTTTATTCACGGCTTTAATAGTCTGAAAAAATATACTCGCGCACTGCTCATGTCTGTATAATAATATTATAATCTATTTATTGTGCTTAAATAAACATTCCCACTATATGCACAATACATACAGTGGGATATTTTTGTTAAATCACAAAAAACAGACATGCTAACAGTTTGTATCCTATTTAATTTTATCATATGTCAGTATATTACGCAATATTAAAAGGAGTTTTTGATTATTAAAAAGTCTGAATAATTGTGAATATATATCAAAATTATTGAATTAATTGGTCACCTTGCGCAAATAATGATACTAAAGTTACGAAAATATAGTTATTTTATTAAATCTAAAACCAAAAAGCTCTTGTATTTGCTTATAATATGTGCTAAAATATATTCAGATAAGATTGTTATAAATTTATCTTTTTATCATTTCTTTTATGTTTGATACTGAAACTCTATTATACATTGTATCTCACCTGATTGAAAATGTCAATACTTTTTTGAGAAAACTACTTTATTGTTTTACTTTTATTTAGTTTAAAACGAAAGGGGGTTATCAGATGTTTTGGGAAAGATTTTATAGCTTGTGCTTAAAAAGGGGAAAAAAGCCAAATCCTGTTGGAAAAGAGATCGGATTGTCGTCAGGTATTATCAGTAAATGGAAAGCCGGAGGAATTCCTAACGGCGAAACACTGATGAAGCTTTCAAAGTATTTTGATGTTTCTATTGATTATCTGCTTGGAATCAGTCCACAAATTGAGATAAAGGAAACTGATATTGAACCGGTATTATCGGATAAAGAACTTAAAGACAGAATTATTTTTAATATCAATAATCTCAACGGTATCGGACTTTCTTATTTGGTTGAATATTCAGATTTTCTGACTACGAAAATGAAGTATCGCAATGACGAGATCAACAGCCTTATGAACACAAGTCTCGACAGAGATAACAACATCTGAAAATTATAAAAATGCTGTATTTCGGATAATCCGGAGTACAGCATTTTTATTTTATGTCTTATTTCTTTTATTTTTAAACCGTCCTATTATTACTGCTATAATCAATACTATAAGATTTACGATTACTATACTTGCCCCCGTGGGTGAAGAATAATAATATGATGCTATTAGTCCTGTTATAAAGCATAGTACAGATACCATCGCTGACATTATTATCACCGTTTTAAATCTGCTGCACAAACGCATTGATATAACCGCAGGAAAAATAATCAGACTTGATATCAGCATAGACCCCATCATCTTCATGCCTACAACTATTGTAAGTGCCGTGAGCAGGGCTATTATCATATTATATATGCCTGCCTTTGTGCCTGTTGCCTTTGCAAAATTTTCATCAAATGTTACTGCAAAAATCTTATTATAGAACAGTACAAAAAGAATTATTATTATAAATGACAATACGGAACAGAAAATAAGATCTGTGCCGTCCATTGCAATTATGCTTCCGAAAAGGTAACTGTTAATATCCGTATTCAATCCACTTACTGACGCAGCTGTAATACCAATTGCAAGTGCACCTGTCGATATCAGGGCTATTGCAGCATCTCCTTTTACCTTGCTGTTTTCACTTAACCGCAGTAAAAAGAACGCTGCTGCCACAACTACCGGAATTGCTATCTGAAGCGGTGCAGCTGAACCAATTGCAGATGCGACCGCCAGTGCACCAAAGCCGACATGCGACAGACCGTCCCCTATCATTGAATACCTTTTCAGCACAAGAGTGACTCCAAGCAGTGATGCACAAAGCGAAACAAGTATTCCACCTATCAGTGCCCTTATCATAAAGTCATTCTGAAACATTTCAATTATATCGTTTATCATAGTATAATCTCCCGGATCATTTTTCTTTTTATTAAGGCTTTCACTGCCGGTCAATCTGCATCACTGAAAAAATACTGTCCAAGAGGACTTTTCATATATTCCTCTGATGTTCCGAAAAAGCTCTTTTCATAATTAAGATGAAGTATATGTGTTGCATATTTTACTGCTGATGTAATATCATGCGACACCATTACAATTGTTATCTTATCTTTTTTATTAAGTTCTTCTATCAGACGATACATTTCCTCTGTGACTATCGGATCAAGTCCTGTGACCGGTTCGTCCAGAAATATAAGCTTTCTGCCTGCACACAATGCTCTTGCCAGCAGTACTCTTTGCTGCTGACCCCCGGACAAATCACGATAGCTGCGTTTCATCAGATCTTCTATTCCGAGCTTTCTTATATTATCGTGGGCTATCATCTTATCATTCCTGGAATAGAACGGCCTCAGACCTCTGCTGTTCAGCCTGCCTGATAGCACCACCTCAAAAACGCTTGCCGGAAAATCCTTCTGTGCAGGTGTCTGCTGTGGAAGATATCCTATCTCATTCTTCTTTAATCCTTCTCCGAAGATTATTTTTCCGCTGTCAGGAGATTTCAGTCCGAGCAAGCCCTTTGTCAGCGTGCTTTTTCCAGAACCGTTTTCACCTACTATGCATAGATAATCACCATTGCTTACCGTAAAGCTGAGATCTTTGATAACATCTGCATTTTCATATGAAAATGCAAGCTTTTCACATTTTATCAGCTCTTCCATATCAGGACAAAGCCTCCTTAAGATTTTTAAGATTCTCTTCCATCAGAGATATGTATGTCACTCCGTTTTTCATACTGTCGGCATCCACATTATGGCAGGAATGCATCTGCAGTACCTTTGCACCTGATGCATCTGCTATCGTCTGAGCTACCTTTCCGTTTGAAAACTCTATTTTGAACACAACAGGTATCTTTTTTTCTTTTGTCTTTTCTATCAGAAATGATATTGTTGCAGCACTTGGTTCTGTTTCAGCTGAACAACCCGGAAAAGCTGCAAAATAGCCAAGTCCGTATTCATCTGCAAAATATCTGAAAGGAAATCTGTCTCCGAATATCATTGTCTTTGTCTTTGCATTTTCAGTTACTTCACGGAATTTGTTATCAAGATTTGTCAGTTCCTTTGCATATTTATTTGTATTGGCTTCATATATGCTTTTATTACCGGGGTCAAGCTCCTGCATTGCTGATGATATTTTTTTGGTTATTGTAATTGCGTTTTTCGGCGATGTCCAGACATGCTCATCGTACTCTTTCTCATCACCTTCCTCATTCTCTTCTTCACCGGCAGTCATACCCTCAACTGTTGCTTCCTCAACTGTGTCTACACATTCCGTCAGTGCGATTATCTTTTTCGGCTTTTTATCATTTGATTCCAGAATTGTTTTTACCCACTCGTCTGATTCACCGCCTACATATATAAACAAGTCACATTCCTGAATATTTACTATATCCTTTGGTGAAGGTTCAAAATTATGGCTTTCCATTCCCGGTTTCAGAAGCATGCTGAGATCTATTTTATCTCCGCCAACCTGTCTTGCAAAATCATACGGAGGAAATATCGTTGAAATTATCTTTAATTTACCGTCATTCTTCTCATTGCTTTTTTCGGACTTACATCCACAGAAAAGGCCAAGTACCATTACTGCTGTCAATATTACTGCTGTTATCTTAAGTGCTGTTATTTTTTTCATTTATTATCCCTCCGTCGTTCCTTGTGAACATTCCTTGCATATACCATAAAATACTGTTCTGAAATAATCTATCCTGAATCCATGATCATCAAAAATATGACTGCACAGTTCGGCTGTTCGGCTGCAATTAAGATGGATCAGTTTACCGCATTTTTCGCATTTCAGATGAAAATGTTCCATGCATTTCTCAGTCTGGTCTGCATATTGAAAGCAGGCTGATGTTGTTCCATCAACCGTATATTTTCTGACCAGACCCTGCTCCAGCAGTTTATCAAGATGACGGTATATCGTCGTTGTTCCGACCTTGACGCCATCTTTTTCAAGATGCTCAGAGATATTTCCGACTGTTACATGTTCATCTTTCTTTTCAATCAGAAAATCCAGTATTGCCTGTCTTTGTCTGGTTTTATAACCTGTTCCGTTATTCATACAAGCACTCACTTCTTTTAATT
>ONRO01000058.1 GCA_900320235.1 uncultured Eubacteriales bacterium | reverse complement strand
TTTTACTCGTTGATGACCTCTTTATAAAGGTTGATATACTCGGTTGCGGATTTTGTCCAGCTGTTGTCGCACTTCATTGCACGCTCAACAAGAATCTTCCAGCCGTCCCGCTGCCAGTAGCCTGCGATCGCGCGTCTGATACATCCAAGCATATCCATTGCATCATAATTTGCAAAGGTGAAGCCGTTGCCCTCGCCTGTGCCGCTGTCCTGGATCGAATCTCTCAGTCCGCCGACCTCTCTTACAACAGGTATAGTGCCGTATCTCAGCGCTATCATCTGGGAAAGTCCGCACGGCTCTGCCTTCGACGGCATCAGGAATATATCAGCTCCGGCATAAATCTTTCTCGAAAGCTCCGGAATGAAACCGTGACAAGCACAGAGTCTGCCCGGATATCTCTCATGCATCGAGCGGAAGAAGCTTTCATATTCCCAGTCGCCCGAGCCGAGGATGACAAACTGAACATATTCCTCTCTCATCAGCTGATCGAGTGCATTCTTTACAAGATCAAGTCCCTTATGTGATACAAGTCTTGTTACCATTGCGATTATCGGTACTTCGGCATTCTGCTCAAGTCCGAGTCTTTCCTGAAGCCGCTGTTTATTGACTGCCTTGCCGGAAAGATCATCTGCGGTGTAATGCTCATAAAGCTGAATATCAGTTGCCGGATTGTACGAAGTATTATCAATTCCGTTAAGTATTCCTCTGAGCTTCCACGAGCGCGCATTCAATATCGGATCGAGTCCGTGAGCAAACCATGGATCCCTGATCTCCCATGCATAACTCGGGCTGACAGTTGTTATACGGTTTGCTGTTTCAATAGCACCCTTCATATAGTTGATACAGCCGTCAAAGTCAAGTATTGATCTTCCGTGAGGCGGAATTCCGACTACCTCCTCATAAAGCTCTGTACCGTACTGACCCTGATACTGAATATTATGTATTGTAAAAATTGTTTTGATGCCGCTGTACCATCCGTTCTGCTGATAGAACAGATTGTAATATACCGGTACAAGCGCTGTCTGCCAGTCATTGCAGTGGATAATATCCGGCTTAAAATCAATGTATGGCAGCATTTCAAGAGCTGCTCTTGAGAAAAATGCAAAGCGTTCAGCATCGTCATAATGTCCGTAAAGACCCTGACGCTTGAAATAATACTGGTTATCAAGGAAGTAATAAATTACTCCGTTATATCTTGTTTCAAATATGCCGCAATACTGTCTTCTCCATGATACAGGCACAGAAAAGCTTGTCACAAATCTCAGATTATCCTTTAGTGCCTGCGGAATATCGTCATACATCGGCATAACGATACGGCAGCCTATCAGTCTCTGACGCAGTGCGTGAGGAAGCGAGCCGGCAACATCCGCAAGTCCGCCTGAAGCGGCAAACGGCTGAGCCTCACTTGCAACATACAGTACTTTCATTTATATACGCACCTCCACTTAGTAGGTTTTGTCCGGATCAGTTTATCCTTAAATTACATTACTCTGCTGCGGTTTTTACACCGCAGCAGAGTTTTTGCCTATCTTCATCCTCCGGACAGGAGAACTTCTGTTTACGGAATAATTATACTACACTGCCCTTACTGATATATACAGGATATGAAAGGAAGCCCATCAGAGTTCTTTCATCCTTAACGGTAACATCCTTATCAACTATCACATAGCTGAGGTTGCTGTCTGCACCGATCTTTGTATCCTGCATGATAACACAGTTAGAAACCTTTGTTCCCTTGCCGATATGTACGCCCTTGAAGAGAATACAGTTTTCAACCTCGCCCTCGATATTACAGCCGTTAGCGATAAGTGAATTCTTAACCTTTGAGCCAAGGCCGTATTTTGTGGGCATATCGTCTCTTACCTTTGTATAGATCGGGTTATCGCTGTTGAACAGGTCTGCTCTTACCTCTTCCTTCATAAGATCCATATTTGCATTGAAATAATCGCTCATTGAAGTGATAACCGGTGAGAAGCCCTTAAGCTCATAGCCGTATACATTCAGGTTCTTGTATTCACCCTGAATAATATCACGCTTGAAGCTGAGTGTATTTTTGCTGATGCACTTATCGATAAGCTCCATAAGAAGCTCTCTCTTGATAAAGAGCATATTCATATAATAGCTGCATGAACCTGTAACATTGTTATTGATAAGAACATCAATAACCTTACCCTTTGAATCAAAGGAAAGAACTGTCGGGTCATGAAGCTTTTCGGGAAGCTGATCTCTCTTGTAAACGAGAGTAATATCAGCGCCGTTTTCAAGATGCTTTCTGCATACATCCTGATAGTCTATATTGCATACTGTATCACAGTCCGAGATAACAACATATTCCTGTGTTGAATTCTCAAGGAAAGGACGGATACTGTTGAGTGTTGACACTCTGTTTGAATAATCACTTGCATTTGTGAAAGGCGGAAGAATGAAAAGACCGCCCTGTTTTCTGGAAAGATCCCATGCCTTACCGTTACCGATATGATCCATAATCGACTGGTAATTGCTCTTTGTGATAACTCCTACCTTATTGATACCTGAGTTTACCATATTTGAAAGCGGGAAATCAATCATACGATATTTTCCGCCGAACGGAACCGCACCCATGATTCTGACCTCTGTAAGTTCGCTTACAAGGTTTTCATGCAGATTGGCGAAGATGATACCCATAATATTATTGCCACGCATTATTCTTCAACCTCCTCTACATCTTTTGAAACCATAGCCTTCGGTGCGATCTTAGCTCCTGCACCTATCTTCAGGTTATCACCGATTACTGCGATACCCCACTGATCCTTGTCTACAATTGTTTCAGGACGTGCGCCTACAACAGCATTCTTTCCGATAACTGTATTTTCAGAAACGATAGCATACTGTACAACTGCGCCTTCCTCAATTACAGAACCAGGCATGATGATAGAATCCTGTACAACTGCGCCCGGCTTTACTACTACATTTGAGAACAGAACGGAGAAATCAACTGAGCCGCTGATTGAACAGCCGTCTGCGATAAGTGAATTCTGAACTGCTGCTGTATCAGCTATGTACTGCGGCGGAACAACCGGATTTCTCGAATAGATCTTCCATGACTCATCTGTAAGATCGAGCGGAACATTCGGATCGAGAAGGTCCATATTTGATTCCCAGAGGCTGTCGATTGTTCCTACATCCTTCCAGTAGCCCTGGAACTGATATGCGAACATTCTAAGACCGTCATCAAGCATTTTCGGAAGAATATCCTTACCGAAGTCATGTGATGAGCCTTCTGTTTCCTCATCCTCGATGAGATATTTTCTGAGCTTGTCATAGCTGAATACATAGATACCCATTGAAGCGTTTGTGCTCTTCGGTTTTTCGGGCTTTTCCTCGAACTCATAGATAGAGCCATCGGGATTTGTATTCATAATACCGAATCTTGAAGCCTCTGCAAGCGGTACATCGATTACTGCGATAGTACAGTCTGCATTATTAGCCTTATGTTCAGCGATCATCTTTGAATAATCCATTTTATAGATATGGTCGCCGGAGAGGATTACTACATAATCCGGATTATATCTGTCGATATAATTAATATTCTGATAAATAGCGTTTGCTGTACCTGAATACCAGTCAGCACCCTTTACCTGCTGATATGGTGAGAGAACGCTTACGCCGCTGTTATTGCCGTCAAGATCCCATGGCTGACCGCTGCCGATATACTCGTTAAGAACGAGGGGCTGATACTGAGTAAGAACACCTACTGCATCAATACCTGAGTTGACACAGTTTGAAAGAGGGAAATCAATGATGCGGTACTTTCCGCCGAACGGAACAGCGGGCTTTGCTAACTTCTGAGTAAGGACACCCAATCTGCTTCCCTGACCGCCGGCAAGCAGCATCGCTACTACTTCTTGTTTTGGATACATTTCGTACTCCTCCTTAATATCTTATTTATAGCTGATCGTAAAACTCAGGAATTTCCCATCTGACAATACCCCTTTCCTGAGCTTTACATTAATTGACTTTTCAGACTGCTCTGAACAAATTATTATTTTGTTTCGGTTTCTGTTTCTTCCTTTGGCTTTGCTTCAGCCTTTTTTGTTTTAGCTGTTGTTTTTTTAGCCTTTGGCTTTTCTTCTGCATCTGCCTTAGCCTTGGTTTTCTTTGCAGTTGTTTTCTTTGCTGCATCTGTAAGAGCCTTCGGCTTTCTCTTCGGCTTTTTGCGTACGCACTTGAGATAAAGCACTGACATCGGCGGAAGTGTCAATGTGATAGACTGCTCATGTCCATGCATCGGGACCTCCTCGGAAACGATTGCTGTACCGTTTGTGATACCTGAACCGCCGAATTCCTGTGCATCTGTATTGAACACTTCTGAATATGTACCGTCAAACGGAACACCGATACAATAGTTTTCCCTGAGCACCGGCTGGAAGTTACAAACAACGATTATTTCATTGCCCTTCTTATCGATTCTGCGGAAGCTTATTACACTCTGGGTATAGTCATCATTTGATATCCACTGGAAGCCTTCCCATGAATAATCGACCTCCCAGAACGGTGCATTTTCGATATAGAAGTTATTGACCTTCTTAAAGAAGTTCTTCAGCTCATTATGTGCCGGATATTCAAGCAGCAGCCAGTCAAGTTCTGTTGCATAATCCCACTCCTTGAACTGACCGAATTCAGTACCCATGAAGGTCAGCTTCTTTCCGGGGTGAGCCATCATATATGCAACAAATGTCCTGTCGCCTGCAAATTTCTGCTCATATGAGCCGGGCATCTTATTGATAAGCGAAGCCTTTCCGTAAACGACCTCATCATGTGAGATCGGAAGGATAAAGTTCTCCGAAAATGCATAGAAGAATGAGAATGTAAGGTTATCGTGATTGAAAGGACGATAGAGCGGATCGAGTGAAATGTAATGAAGCATATCATTCATCCAGCCCATATTCCATTTATAGTTGAAGCCGAGACCGCCTGAATATGTCGGTCTTGAAACCATCGGCCATGATGTTGATTCCTCAGCGATCATAAGTACGTCAGGATAGTACTTGAACGCAGCCTCATTGAGTTTCTGCAGGAAAGCAACAGCCTCGAGGTTTTCTTTTCCGCCGAATTTATTTGCTACCCATTCACCGTCACGTCTGCTGTAATCAAGATAAAGCATTGAAGCAACAGCATCAACACGGATTCCGTCAATATGGTAGTAATCCATCCAGAAGATTGCACTTGATACGAGGAAGCTGACGACCTCATTTCTGCCGTAGTCAAACACAAGAGTACCCCAGTCCTTATGCTCGCCCTTTCTCGGATCAGCATATTCATAGCAGGGTGTACCGTCGAATCTTGCAAGACCGAAGGCATCTCTCGGGAAGTGAGCCGGAACCCAGTCCATAATTACATAGATACCTGCCTGGTGGCATTTATCAACGAATTCCATGAAATCAAACGGACTGCCGTAACGGGACGTTACTGCATAGTAACCTGTTACCTGATAGCCCCATGATGCATCGAAGGGATATTCGGTAAGAGGCATAAGCTCGATATGTGTATAACCCATTTCCTTTACATAGGGAATAAGTTCATCAGCGAGCTTGCTGTATGAAAAATGATTGCCATCCTTATATTTTCTCCATGAGCCTGCATGCACCTCATAGATATTCATAGGGCTGCTGTATGATTCATTCTTATGTTTTGTTTCAGGCCATTTCTGATCATGCCATTCAAAGCCGTCAAGTTCAACATATACCGAAGCATTATTAGGTCTTGTCTCATAATGATAAGCATATGGATCAGATTTCATTATACATACATCGTCATATGTTTCTATACTGTACTTATAAATAGAATACGGCTCAACTATATCTGCGATAAAGCATTCCCAGACACCGCCGTCTGTTGTATGTATCATTCTGTGTGCTGTGCGGTCCCAGTTATTGAAATTACCAACGACTGACACAGATTTTGCATTCGGAGCCCATACACGGAACATAACACCGTCTTTTCCGAGCATATTAGCCTTATGTGCTCCCATATACCTATATGCATGATAATGTTCACCGCTATGGAATAAATCCATATCTGAACGTTCGTTATTATCATTATTGCCAAGCTGCATATAAAACAACCCCTTTTTTACCAAATACTGTTTATTACTTATTATAATACATTAAATTTATATAAATTTCAAGTGCTTTTAGCACTCTTTTTATATAAATTTGTTAATTAATTATTTAAGAGCTGAAAGCCCTTTTTTTCTCTGATAAAAATAACCAAAAACATAGTCAACATATTGTAAATATTAACATTTTAAGCCATTTTTCCATATTTCTGACATATGCATCGAACAATAAAATGAGTCCGTCTTCCGCCCGCCGGCAAACCGTTTTGTTTGTTTTACCACCGTTACTTTTTGATTCCCGACTTCAGACCTGCCGTCTGGATTTTATCTTTTTACACCTCTCTTTAATCCGAATTTTCTTTCCCGTATTTCGCAGTGCAATTCCGGACCATCCATGTCAGACGGCGGGACAGGTCATCTGATAACTTTCAGAAGCACTTTCTATGTTAACATATGACCTGTGTCGAAAAAGATCTGAATATGCCGGCTGCGTGATGCATCCGGAGCAATACTTCCGATGCTCTGAACTGCACATCTGTTTTTACGCAAAAAAATGCTGCGGCATGGGATATCCATACCGCAGCGTGTAGTTATGTTCTGATAATATTCTTATTTGAGAATATCGTCATTACGTTTTTTCTTCATTGTGACTACTGCAATAAGTGCAGCTGAAAGTGCAAGGAAAGCACCTGCGAAACCGATAAGCGGAAGCTGATCATTTGTTGTTGATGTTGAAGCCTCGCTTCCAGCGCTGAGCTTTTCTGCTTTCTTTTCAGAAGGAGCAGCTGTCTGTTTGTTTACTGTTGACTTTACAATATTTGAAAGTGCATCATCAGCTACTGTTGCTGTCTTAAGAATTACCTTTTCGCTTTCCTTCTTGGACTGCTCTGTAATTGCTGTTTCTATCTTTTCAATAGTTACTGAATCAGCAACACCTGTTTCTGTAAGACCGTTATCCTTCTGGAACTTTTTTACAGCTTCTTCAAGAGCAGCTGTATATATTCCTGAATTCTTTCCATCGTAGTACTTGAGTATTGCAAGCTTTTCCTGAAGCTTTGTAACATCATCACCCATGAAGCCTACTTTGAGGTTATTATACTCAGGTGAAAGCGGAGCATTTTCTGAATAAAGAAGCTCAAGCATTTCAGGTGTCATCTTATCTGACTGTTCAAAACCTGCTGTATTCTGGAAAACATGTACTGCTTCGAGAACAGTATCATCGAATTCATTGCCTGTTACGCCTGCAAGGAATCTGAGCTGTGCAAGTCTTCTGATCATCTTGCCTGATTCCTCAGTATCCATACCGTAAATAACACAGCCTGCATTCGGATTGTGCTTTGCATCAATCTTGAAGATCTTCTTAAGAAGTGCAATCTCTGCATTGCTTGTTACATCAAGACCGTTGTCTATGCAGAACTGCTCAACAGCCTTTGCTGTAAGTTCTCCATAGTAGCCTGTGATATCTCCGCAGAAATATTCAAGCTCTGTAAGTCTCTGCTGAAGCTTTGCAATCCTGCCTGACTCTGCTGCATCATAATCTCCGAAATAAAGATCAAGGAATGCTGTTGCAGCCTTGTCTGACTGGAGAAGCTTGAATGTATCCTCATCAACACGACCTGTTTCTTCGAGATCATTCATGCTCTGGAAATACATTACATCATAAATTGTCTGCTCATCAAAGTAGCCTGTAGGCTTGTTTGATGTATATCCGAGTTCAAAGAGTCTTGTCTGAGATTTGATTACATAATTGCTGTCGCCGTAATCCTGATCGCCGTATTCAGCAACGATCTTTACTTCCTTGACAGGTTCCGGCTCGCTTGACTCTTCAGATGATTCCTCAACTGATTCCTCAGCAGCAGCTTCGCTTGACTCTTCTGTTGATTCTTCTGATGATTCCTCTTCAGCTTCGCTTGATTCTTCCTCAGTTGATTCTTCTTCAACTGATTCTTCCTCAACTGACTCTTCTTCTACTGATTCTTCCTCAACTGATTCTTCCTCAACTGA
>ONRO01000057.1 GCA_900320235.1 uncultured Eubacteriales bacterium | reverse complement strand
CCGGATGGAGCAAATGCAGATATCCATAATATAAAATATTCAAATTTCTGTGATATCTCATTGCATCATGATAAGCGTACAAATACACTTGTTGCTATTTCAGCAATTGATAATATGGTTAAGGGTGCAGCCGGTCAGGCAATACAGAATATGAACATCATATTCGGACTTGATGAAAAAACAGGACTTGTTATTGTACCGCCGGCATTCTGATGAAATCAGGATTTCATATTCAGAATATTTGTTACTTTAATGCGAGGAATAATTAATCCTTGCACAGTCCGGATCAAAGCATCCGGAATTAGGAGGGAATAATATTGAATTATAAAGTAATAGAAGGTTCAGTTACAGCAGCAAAGGGATTCAAAGCAGCGGGAATACACTGCGGAATCAGAAAGAATAAATCAAAGCGTGATCTCGGACTTATTTTCTGCGAAACAAAATGTACTGCAGCTGCTGTATATACAACAAATCTTGTGCAAAGCTCACCGATAACAATATGCAGGAAAAATCTTGCAGACGGATATGCACAGGCGGTAATAGCAAACAGCGGAAATGCGAATACCTGTAATGCAGACGGAGATATAAAGGCATGGAAAATGTGCGAGCTTGCAGCTGATGAACTTGGAATTGCAGCCGAGGATGTTATTGTAGCATCAACAGGAGTAATCGGGCAGAGACTTCCCATCGAGCCAATAGAGCAGGCAATGACTCCCATAGTGAAGGAACTTTCAGATGACTCACAGGGAGCAACAAATTGCGCAGAAGCAATAATGACTACCGATACGATAAAAAAAGAGTTTGCAATTGAAACAACTATCGGCGGAAAGACAGTAAGAATTGGCGGTATTTCAAAAGGCAGCGGAATGATACATCCGAATATGGCAACAATGTTATGCTTTGTGACAACAGATGCTGCAATTTCTTCTGAGATGATTCAGAAAGCTGTAAAACAGGCAGCAAATGACAGCTTTAATATGATAAGCATCGACGGAGATACTTCAACAAATGATATGCTTTCTGTATTGGCTTCAGGTCTTGCCGGGAATGATGAAATTATGACTGAGGGTCAGGAGCTTAATGAATTTACAGAGGCACTCACAGTTGTTTGTAAAGAGCTTTCAAGAATGATGGCAAAGGACGGAGAGGGAGCAACAAAACTTCTTGTATGTAAAGTCAGCGGAGCAAAGACAGAAAAGGATGCCAAGGGAATTGCAAAATCAGTAATATGTTCAAGTCTTCTCAAGGCTGCAATGTTTGGTGCAGATGCAAACTGGGGACGTGTTCTTTGTGCTATAGGTTATTCGGGCTGTGAAGTAGATGTGCATAAGGTAAATGTTTCATTCTCCTCAGCAGCAGGTAGAATAGATGTATGCAAAAACGGTGCCGGAATAGATTTTTCAGAGGAAATTGCAAAAGAAATACTTGTTCTTGACGAGATAGATATTATCGTAGAGCTTGGCGACGGAGATTATTATGCTGAAGCCTACGGATGTGACCTGACATATGATTATGTCAAGATCAATGGAGATTACAGAACATAACAGGGAGTTGGAAAACATGCATAATATCGCAGATCAGGATCGTGCCAATATTCTTATTCAGGCACTTCCTTATATTCAGAGATGGGCAGGTCAGACGATCGTAATCAAATACGGCGGAAATGCTATGATAAATGATGAGCTGAAAGATGCAGTAATGAGTGATATTGTCCTTCTTCAGCTTGTCGGAATAAATGTCGTGCTTGTACACGGCGGCGGTCCTGAGATAAGCCAGATGCTTAATAAAATCGGAAAAGAAAGCAAATTTATCAACGGACTTCGTGTAACTGATGAAGAGACAATAGACGTTGTACAGATGGTTCTTGCAGGAAAAGTAAATAAAACGCTGGTTCAGCTTCTTGAACAGCACAGCGGCAAGGCTATCGGATTATGCGGACTTGACGGAAGAATGATAATGGCAGAAAAGGTTATCTCGTCTGAAGATCTCGGATTTGTCGGAGAGATAATCGAAGTTAATACCGGTGTTATTACTGATGCAACAGATAATGGATATATCCCGATCATCTCGACAATAGCAGGCGGATATAACGGTTCAGTATATAATATCAATGCAGATCTTGCAGCCGCAAGAATAGCAGCAGAGCTAAAAGCGGTTAAGCTGATACTGATGACGGATATAAAGGGTCTTCTCAAAAATAAGGATGATGAAGATACCCTCATCCCGGTTGTAAATGTCAGCGAGGTTCCGTCCCTGAAAAGAGAAGGTATTATTTCCGGTGGAATGATTCCAAAAATTGATTGTTGTGTTGAAGCAGTAAGACGAGGCGTAAAAAGAGCACATATCATTGACGGAAGAATACCACATTCTATCCTTATTGAAATGTTCTCGGACGAAGGAATAGGAACAATGTTCTATTAATATTTGTTGAACTGAGAGGCAGTATTATGAAAATTGATACAAATACAATAATTGGAATTATACTCCTTAGCATAACTAGTTTAATAATGTTCTATGTATCCTTTCGGCTATATAAAAAAGCAAAAATCCTGAAACAAAGATGTACGCTTTGTGTACAGGGAGTAGTTGCAGAAATTGTAAATGAAGATGATGGTCCCGGAGAAGGTCCGAAGCCATACCGTGTATATGAATATACAGTTGATGGAAAGCTTTACAGAAAAAAAGCAAAGCTAAGCCGGATTCCGAATTATGATCTTGGCGATGAAATTGATGTTTTCTGTGATCCAAAGGACCCTGATTTCTATTATATAGAAAGACGCTCTGACTTTCAGAAATCAATGGTATCACTGACCATTGCTCTTCTTGCACTTGCCGGTATTGTTATGTATATAGTATTCAACGTTCAGATATAAAACATACCGGTATTTCAGCAACAAAAAGAAAATAAAGAGGTGTAAAAGAAAATGACCTTTGAGGAAATAAAAAACGATGAACAAAATTACATGATGCACACCTATGGACGTTTTCAAACAGCTATTGTAAGCGGTAAGGGTGCAAAAGCGAAGGATGAAACAGGGAAGGAATATATTGACTTTACAAGTGGTATAGGTGTAAATTGCCTTGGTTACAGCGACGAAGGATGGGTAAAGGCGGTAGCTTCACAGGCAGCAACTATACAGCATATCTCAAATCTTTATTATTCACCGCTTCAGACTGAGGTTTCAAAGAAGCTTTGCGACCTCACCGGAATGGATAAGGTTTTTCTATGCAACAGCGGTGCAGAGGCAAATGAATGTGCCATAAAAATTGCAAGGAAATACAGTTTCGACAAATACGGTAAGGGCAGACAGAAGATACTTACTCTTGTCAATTCATTTCATGGCAGGACTGTTACAACACTTGCTGCTACCGGACAGGATGTATTTCATAATTTCTTCTTCCCGTTCACCGAAGGCTTTGATTATGTAAAAGCAAATGATATCAATGATCTTGAAAGTAAAATTGATGACGATGTTTGTGCAGTATTCATAGAGCTTGTGCAGGGTGAAGGCGGTGTAATGCCGCTGTCAGAAGAATTTGTTTCAGCTGCTGCAAACCTTTGTGCTGAGAAGGATATTCTTCTGATGATAGATGAAGTACAGACAGGTATGTCAAGAACTGGTACTGTTTACTGCTATGAGCAATATGGAATAAAACCTGATGTGGTTACTTCTGCAAAAGGACTTGGAGGCGGTGTTCCGATCGGTGCCTGCATCTGCAGTAAGAAACTTTCAGACGTAATGACACCCGGCACACATGGTACAACTTTCGGCGGAAATCCGATAGCGTGTGCAGCTGCAAAAGAGGTTCTTTCAAGGGTTACAACAAAAGAATTCCTTGAAGAAGTGAACAAAAAGGGTGACTATATCAGAGAAAAACTTTCCGCACTTCCGAATGTCAGGGAAATCAGGGGAAAGGGAATGATGATAGGTATCGTAACTGAGAAAAACAACGCAAAGGAAATAGCAGCAAAATGTGTAGAAAACGGTTTGCTGATACTTACAGCTAAGGATCTTCTCAGACTTCTTCCGCCGCTTAATATTACTGTTGATGAGATAGATAAGGGTATTGAAATACTTGGCAGAGTCATGGCTATGTGATATTAAACAAGAAATAACCGTTGCATATCAGCAATGGAAAATATAATCTGGAGGTCAGAAATATGAAACATTTACTAAAAATGCTTGATCTTACTTCTGAGGAAGTAATTGAGATATTGAATCTCGCAGATCAGCTTAAATATGAGCAGAAGCATGGAATTGCTCATAAGCATCTTGAAGGAAAATCTCTCGGACTTATTTTTGAAAAGGCATCAACAAGAACAAGAGTTTCCTTTGAGGTTGGCATGTACCAGCTTGGCGGACAGCCGATATTTCTTTCATCAAAGGATATGCAGATCGGAAGAGGTGAGCCTGTACAGGATACAGCAAGAGTTCTGTCTCGTTACCTCGATGGAATAATGATCCGTACCTTTGAGCAGAAGGAAGTAGAGGATCTCGCAAATTATGGAAGTATTCCGATCATCAACGGACTTACTGATTTCTGCCATCCCTGTCAGATACTTGCTGATCTTATGACAATCCGTGAGTTCAAGGGAAAGCTTTCAGGTCTTAAAATGGCATTCATTGGTGACGGAAACAATATGATGAATTCGCTTATTGTCGGCGCTCTGAAAACAGGAATGTCAATCTCTGTTGCATGTCCTGAAGGATATGAGCCTGACGCAAAGGTCCTTGAATTCGCAAAGGAATACGGTGATAAGTTTGCTATGTACCGCACTCCTGATAAAGCAGTTGTTGATGCAGATGTAGTAATTACTGATGTATGGGCATCAATGGGACAGGAAGGCGAAGCAGAGAAGCGCAAAAAGGCATTTGACGGATATCAGATAAATGCAGAGCTTATGTCACTTGCAAAGCCTGATGCAATGGTACAGCATTGTCTGCCGGCACACAGGGGCGAGGAAATAACAGAAGAAGTCTTTGAAGCTCATGCAGATGAGATATTTGAAGAAGCAGAAAACAGACTTCATGCTCAGAAGGCCGTTATGGTAAAATGCCTTACAGATAACTGATAAAATATATAGCCCCGCTTGATGCGGGGCAAAAATAATATTATTCGGATGTGATGTTGTGTCAAGAAAAGTAACATATATGCTTGCCAGGATCTTGAAAATGAATTATTTCAAGATGTTCAAAATCGCCGGAGCTGTATCGAAAAAATGTGACAAATCTTTTGTAGGTGTTGTCAGGGATATGGTTCATTGCGGAATGAAATATCAGGCAGGATATTACGATTATCAGGAATTTGAGTTTTATAACCTTAATGAAGAACAAAGAGCAACTTACCTGACAAGAGGCAAAAACAATGCTATTATTATAAAATATAATAACAAGGAATACATGAATGTATTTGATGATAAGATCACATTCAATAAGAAATTCAATGATTTTCTGAACCGTGACTGGCTTGATCTTGATAATACAAGCTTTGAAGAATTTGAAGCATTCACAAAAAAGCACCCTGTCATAATGGCAAAACCTGCTGATGGAATAGGCGGAATCGGTGTGGAAAAATATAATACTGAAGAGTATAAGGATCTGAATGCATTGTACGAGGGTCTGAAAAAGAAAAAGCAGAATCTGATCGAAACTTTTATCACACAGCATCCTGATATGAATGTATTATACAGTCGTTCAGTCAATACAATGAGAATGTTCACTTTCTGCAAGGACGGCAAGGGTTGTTTCCTTCAGGCTATATTGAAGATAGGTAACGGCGGAGTTGTAGATAATTTCTCAAGCGGAGGAATGTATACATTTGTTGAAGACAACGGTATTGTTGAAGTTCCTGCAATCGATAAAGAAGATATATTATATGAAAAGCATCCTGTAACCGGAACTTCAATAATAGGCTTTAAGGTACCGATGTTTGATCAGGCTGTCGAACTTGTAAAAAAAGCAGCTGAAGTTGTTCCGGAGGTAGGCTATGTTGGCTGGGATGTAGGAATAAGTGATAATGGTCCTGTTATAATAGAAGGAAACTCATTCCCGGGTGTATTTCAGAAAAGAGCCAGCCTGAGTAAAGATAAAACAGGTATTATACCTAAATACAGACAATATATGGATATCTGATAAAACAT
>ONRO01000111.1 GCA_900320235.1 uncultured Eubacteriales bacterium | reverse complement strand
TCAAGAAGTTCCTCAGTATAATAATCTGTTTCTATATCAGAAAGCTCATCATCCTCGATATATGCCATATATACACTGCGTCTCTTTTTCGGTGCTTTCCATACGATCATATATACAGTGTACAAAATAATTCCAGATGCTGAAACTGCTGCTCCAAGACCAAGTCCGGCGGTTGAATAATTGAATTCGATCGCTGAAGTTTTGTTTGCAGGCACTTTTACAGCCATAAATCCGACATTAACCTTAATGATCTCCGCAGGCATTCCGTTTACCTTAGCACTCCAGCCATCCTCATAAGGAATACTGAAAAATACAAGCTCAGATGAAGCGCCTGCTTTGAATTTTGCACTGAAATGGTTGTTTTCAAATTTCAGGTCAGTACATACCTGTTTCTTTCTGTTTTCACAGTCTTTGAAATACTGTTCTTCGGTATATTTATAATTCTTGATCTTATTATTATGTTCGAGAATGCCTTTTACCTTCTTTACATCATCGTCCTCAATAACCATAGCCTTCAAAAGAAGAAGATGTCTGTCAGATTCAGACACACTCTCATACTGAGTCCTTGTGATATATTCATCATAGGTAAATCCATACGGAATGTAGTATTTATTCTCATATACCAGGTAGTTATCCTTTTTCATGAGATATTTCCATCCCGGCATCTCCATTGATTTGCTTGACTTCTTGAATTTCTTTTTATCCTTTGAATAATCAAACAGATATTTTACTGAAAGAAGACTCCTCAGGCCATAAACATCTGTTTCAGGTCTTGATGCAACACTTCTTTCAACGTCTGCGGATTTATAAAACTCCATTACAGAACCGGGTACGATACTCTGAAAAGCCTGTATTGTCGGTATCTGCCAGTACATTCCCATATTATCCATATCTTCATAGAAATCAGAACGGACGTTATGGATATCCTTCAGTTCTTTATCGAAAACTCCCTTGTTCTTTATTGCATCTCCATAAATATGGTCATACTTATAGCTTGCATTCAGAACTCCTACACCAATAAGTACATTTGCATAGCCTACGATAAGAAGAGAAAGTACTATTGAAGTAACCCTGATAAACAGCTTCTTTTTCTTTCTGAAACAAAGCACAATTACAAGAGCTGCAAGGCTTACAAATGCAATCGCAACCCAGACCCAGAAACGATCTGTGTATTTTTCCAGACCAAGCTCATGCTTACTTCCCTTATCAGTCCATGAGTCTTCGGGAATAAATCCGATCAGAGCTGCTATTCCGGCAGTGATCAGCGCAGTTTTTATCAGAGCGGGCCGGTAATCCGTATCCTCTCTGTCAAGACAGATTATCGTTGCAAGTGACAGCATAAGTGTCAGCATATAAAACCATCTTGCATAATATGAAGAATTGAATATCTGGAAAGCTGAATTCAGTATCGGCACAAGAGCCATCACAAAAAGGAATGGTATCAGCTTTCTGAGCCATTTATTTGTCCTCAGGTTTTTGAAGGTGAATACTCCTACCATACTGAACAACGGCAGCCATCCGGCAACGCTTGCCCATTTTGCATTTGAATCCGGTGTGAAGTTCGCATATGCGGGCATATCCGGCGGGAAAAAGAATGATTCAATAATATGCAGATACCGCTGTTCGCTTGAATATACCACTGCACCCCAGCCATAGGGAAAACTATTGACTCGTGAATTCTGTATTACCGCAAATACTGACGGAACAATTATTATTCCGGCAGCAAGGAAACCTACGATAACCTCAAATAAAAATCTTACAAAATCAAGCGGCTTCATCTTGTAGCTTCTTGTTGCCATTCTGAAGCACCAGTAAATGAATATGAATACTGCCTGACCTGCAAAGAAATAATAGTTCATTGCGGCCGCAAGAAATATTGTTGCACCGACTACTCCCTTGCGGTTATCGTAAATATACATATCAACTGCCGCAAGCATCAGCGGGAAAATGATCATAGCTTCATGGAAATGATTAAAGAATATATTGTATATTCCGAATCCCGAAAATGCGTAAATCAATGCGCCGAACATTGCAAACCTTTGTTCCCTTACATAACGGCGAAGGAAAATATAGGCACACATTGATGACAATCCGAATTTGATCATCAGAAGCGGTGCCATGAGATATGGTACAACAGAGCTCGGGAAAAGCATTGTAAGCCAGAAGAACGGGCTTCCAATCATATAAAAGCTGTAAGAACCGATAATATTGGCTCCCAGATCTGTCGTATAGCTCCACCCGATATTACCATCCTGCACACTGTCATGTATCATCTGATAAAACGGTATCTGCTGAACATTAAAATCTCCATAAAAGAAAAAATAACCGTGATTAACGATTATCCACGGTATAAAGAACAGAAAAGATAATCCTGCTCCCCACAAAAATGTTTGCAGACACAGATTTTTTTTCATTTGCTTAATCGAACTAAGCCTCACTTTGTTGTACCTCCTGTAATTGTATTGTGAAAAAAGCAAAGTCTAAAAAATACTGTTTACAGTTCAATGACTGTGAGCAAAGTCTATATTTTACTGAGCATATTTTAGCCATTGATTTTTCTGTATTTCACTGATATAATATTTTATCATATATTTTATAAAAAATCCATACAAAAACATCACAAACTGACAATCCATTCAATGTTTTTTTAGATTATTTTATAATAATTTAATTTATTTTAAAAAAACTATTGCATTTTTTCAGAATAAATGATAATATTAACTGTACGCAATTAATGCGCAAGGAGGTGTAACTATGCCAAACATCAAATCAGCTAAAAAGCGTGTAAAGGTTGCTGCAGTTAAAACTGCTAACAACAAGACTTTTACAAGTGCTATGAGAACCGATATCAAAAAGGCTAATGCTGCTATTGAGAATAATACTGCCGATAAAGAGCAGGTTGTTCGTGTTGCTATCAAGAAGATAGATAAGGCTGCTGCAAAGGGTATCATCAAGAAGAATACAGCTGCAAGAAGAAAGTCTTCTCTTGCTCGCAAGCTTAACGCAGGTGCTTAAGCTGCATTAAAACGTGATATTTTAAAAAAGCAGGACACGAGTTCTGCTTTTTATTTTTTTACTTATCATAAATATTGTACAATTTTCAATATAAATATTGACTTTTTTGTTAAAAAGCTTTATACTGTATCTAAGATTAATCGTCGGTTGGTAATAATGATTTTTTCAGTTTCTTTCTTTTTATCACTGTTTTGCTGATTTTCAATCATACCAACGAATTCTATCAGGGAGGTTTTCCACATGAACAAGTCACTTTTTACAGTTCTTATTGCTGTGATCGGCGGTATTGCCGCTATTACTGCTGCGGTTACTGCGTTTCTCATCTTCAAGGAAAAACAGAGGAGAGACGAGGAAGAACTCGAGCATTATCTTGACAGCTCGATTCAATAATTTTTCTATAACTTACAAAAAATAAACAGCCGT
>ONRO01000188.1 GCA_900320235.1 uncultured Eubacteriales bacterium | reverse complement strand
TAATATTTCTATCTGAGATATATTAATTGTAGTATCAGGTTTGACAATAATATTACATCTTTTCGCCTGATATGATGTTGAATATTGCTTTGTGTTTTTATCACCTATGTATGTTTTCACTACAAACCGACACCCGAATAATTCATCACACCAGTTTCCAAGTAACGAACTTCCGAATAAAGAAATAAGCTGCTTATATTTTTTATCTTTACTTTCTCTTTTTTCGTTTTCAACTAAAGAAGGAACTGAAAATGAAAATGATGCCAATAGAAACTTTCTAAGTTCATTATCAAAAATATTTAATCGAGAAGAAGCAAAAAATATTCTAAAAAACTCGCCAAATGAGTAAAAGCTTGCCTTGTGGTAATACATCTCTGATACTCGAAAACCATCTTCGTAAACAGAATCTATTCTCTTAGATATAGATTCTGTTCCAAGCAAACTATAATACCTTTCCCAAACTATTTTTCCTCTGCGTTCAACAGGTTGAGCTAAAAGGTCATCAATAAAATCATTTTCGTCAAAATTATAGTTATGTCTCATGACAAAATGAATATAGTCCAGCAAACGCTTGCGGTTTTGGGAACGATGAAGGTAGTAATCATTCGGTTTTTTTCCTTTTCGATTTGAATACTCTGCTACAATATTATTCATATTGTAGAGAATATAGAATAAATCATATAAATTTCTCAAGCTCGAAGGTTCAAAAAAATGATATTTCTGCCCGTTTATATCAAAATATATTTTAGTCCTATTTGCAATCATCATTAATATAAACTGCTTTGGAGTAACCCTATAAAACTCACTTTTTTCAACAAATTTAAAATATTCGCACTCCCTAAGTTCTGAAAAAATACCTTTTAACAATTCATTTTTAGATTCTGTTCCAAAGCTAATATATATTGGAAACATTGTCAAGTAGTCCTTCTTTTTCCATGAAGGCAATGTAATACGGTTATCTGAAGGAATTATTTTTTTCAGGTAATCTTCGGTTTGTTCCCTACTGATCTTATCAATCGAATTGTTATTATAAGCAGGCTTAATGTTATTATAAAACATTGTCTGCAATTCAGGCGAAAGATATTTCAAATTTGCTGTCACCATTACAATAATATTAGGAATCATAAGATATTTGTGAATACTCTCCAATAACTCCGCGTGATTGCCTGAAGACATATCAACATCATCTATACAAACAATAAAATATGAATTTTCGTTATTAATAAAGCAGTAATCAGCACAACTTTTAATAAAGCCACGAAACTCTTTTCCAAAAGATAATCTTTTGGATGTTATGCTAAAATAATTGGATGCGTCGCTTTTTTCCGACAACACGCCTATTCCCGTAATATAACTATTAAAAAGCTCATTCGCCCTATCATAAAGCGAACGAACAGATGTCGTTTTCCTTTCGTTATTATCCCTGCAACAAGCTGAAGAACGCAATTCAATCTCAAGATAACTTATAATTTCTGAAAGCACAGCAGGTATGATGTTAACGTTCTTATCAAGGGTTGATGCGTCAATATTAGCCAATGTTTTAAATTCAACCTTTCCACACCCTTTGTATGAAGCAAAATCAAACAAATGTGATGAAAGAAATTTGGCAAACGAATACATTGCGGAAGTTTTTCCTGTTCCGCGTCTTCCTACAAACGCAATAATATTCTGCACATCATACTGACCATCGTTTTTTCTATTCGTATTTTGGCTGACAATCATTGCAACTTGTTCTAAAGCTTGATTATAAACATTCCTGAAAAAAGATTTCTCGACTAGGTCAATAGCTTTTTTATACCCAATAACATAATCTTCCTCAGAATCGTTTTGAACTAAATCATCTTTTTGAACACTTCTGTTTTTTAAATCCTTAAATTCTATTACAAGTGTTTCTGAATTGTCTTCAAGCTTTTTTGCCATATTCACCAAAACCCTTCAAATCAAATTATCTTATACAAGCAATAGTCTTTAAAGGTTCATCCTCTTTTGTTTTTAACTGTTCCAACAAAACAGTTTGATTCCTTCTTCCAAGAACCGCTTGTCTCCTATTTACTCTTCTATTAAACTCAGCATTACCTTGTCTCATTCTTCTCGCTGAACTTAAAGGTTTAGCCTTCGCTATATTAACCATTTTAAAGATACCTCACAAAAATTTTTTATAACAAAACCGATAGACACCCTCAAAAAAGAGAACACCTACCGGCAAAATTCACCTATACAAAGCGAACTTTGACCTTTGTAAACATTGTTACTCACGAGTGAAAAAGTCCACTTAAAACACCATCTTTTAGTTTTACCAAAAGAAGATGGATTTAAATTATTATCAATAATAATAAATTTTCCCAAATTACTCAATAAACGCATTAAAAGCTCTCCCAGAACAATCTGCGAACTAAATGTTATTAATCCAACAAACACACAAGACCCTATTATTATTTTACAAAAATTAAAAGCAAATGTCAATATTATTTTATGCAAAAATTAATCAAATATTGCAAGAATACTCACTATCAGATGTTGGCGTCTTCCTATTTTCACACCTCGTCGCCAAGGCACTATCTTCGGCACCACTGAGCTTAACTTCTGTGTTCGGTATGGGAACAGGTGGACCCTC
>ONRO01000357.1 GCA_900320235.1 uncultured Eubacteriales bacterium | reverse complement strand
TCATGTTGACTTGGTTTTGATAAGATGTTATAATTGTACCAGTTATTCAGCGGCTATAAGGTATGTTGGTCAGATCGGTATGACAGACCGCTTGCCTTTGGCTTTTTAACCCCCAAAAATTAAGAAAAGGAGAATGCAGCAATGAAAAGATCAAAACGTGAAGTCGGCAAAAAAATTCTTTCTGTCGTATCAGCAGCAGCACTGCTTATGTCCTGTGGATTTACAGGTGTACTGACAGGTCTTGACAGCGTTGGAATAGTTGCAAAAGCGGAATCCTCCACTAATGCAACCCAGCTGAAGGTCTATGATGAAGACGGTAATGATCTCGGAGATAACCCGGTTTTCTATGTGGATAATTCAAATGTCAACGGAGATAACCTTCTCAGCAGAAGATTTACTGTTGTTGCAAGCAATGACAACGGTACAGCAGTTGAGGATGAGATACGTCTGTTCGCAGAAAGCAACGCTTCCGACTATCTGGCAGTAAACGGAGATAAGGATTGTAAACCCCTGACTGCAAACGAACAGATGAATGTAACTGTAAGCGGAGGTTATAATGACCCTGATAAAGATAATAACTGGGTTGCAAAAAAATCCGGTACTACTCATCTTTATCTTACAACAGCCGGCGGTGAGGTTTACCGTTCGGTGACAATCGTCGTCTATCAGCCCGCTACAGATATGAAGATCTCTCAGATCACCCCTAAGGGTAAGTCATTATTTCCTTTGAATGATTATAATGAATTCAACTCAGTAATGGCAATGTCAATCGCTAACCATAAATATGAGTTTATGGCTGAAAAGGATCCGACTAATTCGACAGATACTGTTGAATGGCTTGTCTATGATGGTTATTATGACGGAACAACTACTCCTCAGGAAACTAAAAAGGCGGAAATTACTCAGGCCGGATTATTTACACCGAAGACAAACGGTGAGGTGACTATCGTTGCTAAGTATAAGGCTACGGAAACCTCAAAAAGAGAAAAAAGCTACGGCAAAAAGAAGCTTCAGGATAAACAATACGACTTTTTTGAAAATGTACCCAAGTATATTCATATGACTATCGTAAAGGAAAATCCTGCAACAAGTATCGCTATCAAAAATGCCCCCGGTGCAATGGAGGTAGGAGATACAATGAAGCTTGCAATCGAAAGTACCCCCACATATACCGGTGCAGGCTATGAAACAGGTGCAACAGATGTTTTTGCATGGAGATCAACAAATCCGGGTGTTGTTTCTGTTGATGAGGAAGGTAATATCACAGCTGTCGGCAAGGGCGATGCAAAGATCATCGTTTACGGCGAAAATGAAAACGTAACAGCAGAGGCTGATATCAGAGTGCTTACAATGGCACAGTCAATATCCTTCGTTGAAAGAACACTTTCAACAAGAGTAGATATCGAAACATCCGTTACCGCAGTAATGAACCCAACAACTGCAGACGAGGAGATCGAATGGACATCATCAAATCCTTCCATCGCTACCGTTGAAACTGCATCAGACGGCGTTCTTACCAACAGACAGTCAGCAGTTGTCAGGGGCGTCAGCACAGGAAGCGTTATCATTACCGCAAGAGCTAAGAACTCAGGCAGAGAGGCTAATATAACCTGTAATGTAACAAAGAAGATAGAGGCAGCAGATATCAACCTTTCTACTCAGAAAGGAAATGAGATCACAAACATCTATGACAATTCAATCGTACAGGTATATGACCAGAACCAGATCACGATTTCCGGAGAGCTTGTTTCCGAGGACGGCTCATTACCTGATGATACATTGGAGTGGGAGGTCATCGGAAACGGCGAGAATAACGGCGACTATGTTACTATCGATGAGGTAAATGACAAGACCATTACCCTCACAGGCTTCGCAAGAGGTACTGTTTATATCAAGGCAAGCTCAAGAAATAACAGCGCTATCTCAAAGACCTTCAGTCTTGAGGTTCTGAAAAGAGCCACAAAGGCAACTATTGTCAATAACTCCAGTGAGGACGGAAAATTCAATAAGAATCTTAATGTAGGTCTGATGCTTTCTCTGGGTGCTGATCTTCAGATAGATACTAACAGACCCTACGACCATGATGATATAGTTGAAAGCTGGACCTCAAGCAATACAAATGCTGTGGTTATCGACAACGACGGCTTCCTCAGAGTTGTCGGCAACGGTACTTCAACAATAACAATGGTAACTCAGTCAGGTCTCAAGGCTACAACTAATATTACCGGCTTTACAACATCAAGTATTACTATCAGAGGCGTTACTATCCAGAGTGACGGCTCTCTCCCGATAACAAGCATCAATCTTACAAAGCTGATGGACGGCTCAAAGCAGCTGTCTGCAACTGTAAAGAATGAAAAGGACAGCTCTGTTTCTGACGCATATCTTGAATGGGAATCAAGCGATGAAAACGTTGTAACAGTTGACCGCACCGGAAAGCTCAGCGCACATAATATCGGTGAGGCTGTGATCACTGTCAGATCAGGCAACAAGATCGATCAGTGTATCGTCTATGTCTATTATCTTATCAGCAATACCACTATCTCATATGATACAACAGTTTATTATTCACCGATGGTGGTAGAATATGAGCCTGAGGTCAGAGTGTCATATTCATACACAGTCAAGGATGCAAACGACGAGGATTCTGTTGTTGAGGTCGAGCTTGTGAAGGATCTGGATTATACAGTAAAATATGCAAATAATACAACAGTCGGAAAGACAGGCACGATCACAATCACAGGACTTGAATATTATCAGAGCCCGGCAGTCACAAAGAACTTCAGTATCAAGCAAAGACCTCTTACCGATGCTGAGATCGAGGTTTCTCCGCTTTGTGACCAGGAGCTTACAGCTGTAAATAAGGACACAGGAGCAAACGCACCTGTCTCTATGTATCACTCCGGTGTAGCTCTCAAAGAAGGTACTGACTTTACAGCTACTTACAGCAACAACAAAAAGCCCGGAACTGCAACCGTCAAGATCGCAGGTATCGGCAATTATACAGGTACGTTGTCAGGAAGCTATGACATCTATTGCACACATT
The DNA here is from genome assembly GCA_900320235.1 of uncultured Eubacteriales bacterium. GTDB lineage: Bacteria > Bacillota > Clostridia > Oscillospirales > Acutalibacteraceae > UBA1213. The sequence continues at coordinate 5,388 of ONRO01000357.1, read as the reverse complement.
CAAGCAAAACACTTCTCAAGGAGATATCAAAGGCAGACTGTCAGCATGAAGGAAAGGCACAGTACAGATGTGATCTGTGCAGCGCTGTGATCGATGATATTACACCGACAACTGATCATCTGTGGGAAAAACAGTATGTTGTTCAGGCAAATTATGAGCATGAAGGATATACTCTTTACAAATGCTCTGCATGCGGAGAGGAAGAACACAGAGATATCGTTCCGATGCTCACAAAGACAAAGATCTCAGAATGTACGGTTACAATAGGTGATAAGACATACAGTGCTGATGATGTTATTACAACATTGTCCGGCAAGAAGATCACAGTAAGTGCTCAGGCTTCCGGCGGTACAGAGCCGTATGGATATTCATTCTATTATAAGAGAAGCACAAACACTAAGTGGGTAAAGATCGGAACTGAATTCGGTACTGAAACAAGCGCAAGCTTTACACCTTCTGTTGCAGCAGAATTTGACTTCAAGGTAGTTGCAAAGGATCAGCTGGAAAATACAGATGAAAAGCTGCTGAAGATCAATGTCACAGAGGGTCTTCAGAATACATCCTATGTCAATTCCGAAACAGTACAGATAGGCGATGATATCCGTGTGACAGGTGCAGCAACAGGAGGAGAAGGCGCATACAGATATGCTTTCTATTTCAAGCGCAGCACAAACAGCAAATGGAACAAGATAGGTACAGAATTCGGAACCAAGCTTTATGGTGTCACAATTCCGAAGGTGGCCTGTGTATATGATATGAAGGTTTCAGTCATGGATGATGCCGGAACTGTTGTGACAAAGACATTCAAGGTCAATGTTCTTGAGAAAATGGATCTGACAAATATCTCAACAATCAACGGTCAGAATATTCCGGTGGGCAAGACAGTGACTATTGCAGGCCGTGCAGTAGGCGGAACAAAGCCTATGACTTATGAATTCTACTTCAAACGTGCTGAGAACACAAAGTGGAACAAGCTCAGCTACGGAAGTGAAAAAATGACCTATGCTAAGTTCACACCGCTCAAGGCAGCAGAATATCAGGTTAAATCTGTTGCTACTGATGCAGAGGGAACAAAGGCAGAAAAAATCTATACAGTTATTGCAGAAGAAGCTCAGTAACCGTTTTATTCAGCAGTCGCAGGACACAAGATCCTGCGGCTGTGTTTTTTTGTGATTTGGTTATAAGTCGTGCAAAAGTATTCAGGGCGTTTTAATGCAGTAAATATTTCAGTAGCTCAGGTTTAAAAAAGCCGGGCGGTGCCGGAGTAAAACTTTTTTAGACTACCAAAGCCATGAATCGTGACACCGGCGAAAAAAAGATATTGACAGGGTGTTATTGCAGTGATATAACACTTAGGAACCTAAATAATGCGTGCGGAGGGGATAGCTTGAAGGGAATATATAAATATGTTACTCAGCTGGCAAATGCACAAAGAAGACTCATCGACCGGCTGGCAAAGGAAAGAGCTTACAGCGGCACTCAGGGAAAAGTTATACATTATCTTTTTGAGCACAGGGACAAGACTGTGTATCAGAAGGATATAGAACGGGATTTCGGAATGAGACCGGCAACTGCAACAGAGCTTATCAAGACTCTGGAAAAACTTGAGCTTGTCAGACGCATACCCGGAGAAAAGGACGCCAGGTTCAAGGAGATCATTCTTACTGAAAAAGCGGAAAATCTGCAGAAATCAGTATCAGATGATATGGAATGGCTTGAAAGGTGTATGATGAAAGGTTTAAGTGAAGAAGAACTGGCAGTGTGGGAAAAGGTGACATTGAAAATGATGGATAATATGAGGGAGGAATAAAAATGGAAAAGAAAAAAATCCTGCAAAAAGACTTCTGCTGTATTTCGGAGGTCTGCTGATAATGACCCTCGGGGTCGCAATTTCTGTCAAATCGGATCTCGGTGTGACTCCGATAAGCTCGATACCGTATACAATGACAGTCGTGACAGGAATGGAACTCGGACTTGCAACAATGCTGTTTTCCGTTGCGGTTGTGCTGCTCCAGATAGTAATGCTGAGAAAAGAATATAAGCCTGTCAATCTTCTTCAGATACCGATAGGTGTTGTATTCGGACTGTTTCTGACATTCTGCGGAAAGCTGATGAACTTTTTCCCTGATCCGCCGGATAATGTGCTGAAATTCATACTGATGCTGTTCAGTACGGTTTTTGTTGCCTTTGGCGTATTTCTGTATGTGCCGACCGGTTTTATCCCGCTTGCACCGGAAGGCTTTCTTGTTGCTGCCTCAAGGATTACAAAGCTGAAATTCGGTACTGTCAAGGTTATCAGCGATGTCGCAATGGTTGTGATCTCACTCGTGACCTGTCTGATAGCAATCAGATCTCTCGGAAGCGTCGGTGTCGGAACAATCGTTGCCGCAATACTTGTAGGAACAGAAGTAAAATTGTTTACAAAATATCTCGGGGAAAAAAGAAACAGATTTCTCGGATCAGAAAAAGCTTCAGCCTGAATGTGTCAAACATCTTCCTTGCTGACTGTGGGAGCAAAAAAAGAATGCACCCACGGTCAGCAGTTTTTTTGCAGCACTGAAAAATGTATATTTTTATGTGAGAAAAAACTGACGGGATACTTGACAATAACCGTGTAAAATAGGATAATGTAGTATATACATTTTCAGGAGGTTTGATTTTATGAATGCAGTAATAACCGTTCTTGGTAAGGATAACGTTGGTATTCTTGCAAAGGTTTCAAATGAATGCGCCGGTGTAGGTGCAAATATAGTTGAGGTTACTCAGTCCGTTCTTCAGGGAATGTTCGCAATGATAATGTTTGTTGACATTACTGAAATAACTGTGCCTTTTTCAGAGCTTGTTGACAAGCTTACAGCTAAGGGCGATGAAATGGGCGTTAAGGTTCATGTAATGCATGAGGATATCTTCAACGCAATGCACACGATCTGACCGGCAGATAATATACTTTTGAAAGGAATGCCTGCAAAAAATGATTAATTCGCATGATATACTTGAAACGATCAATATGATCGAAAATGAAAATCTCGATGTGAGAACTATTACAATGGGTATCTCACTTCTTGATTGTATAGATGAAGATATAGACAAGGCCTGTGATAAGGTCTATGACAAGATCTGCCGCTATGCAAAGGATCTTGTAAGAACCGGTGAGGAGATCAGCAAGGACCTCGGAATACCGATCATTCATAAGAGAATATCTGTGACTCCCGTTGCAATGCTCGCAGCTGCATGCCCGACAAAGAATCCGGTGAAATTTGCAAAAACCCTCGACAGGGCTGCAAAAACAGTCGGGGTGAATTTTGTCGGCGGTTACAGCGCACTTGTTCACAAGGGCTTTTCACAGGGCGATTATGCTCTTATCGAAAGCATACCTGAAGCACTTGATGTTACTGAAAGAGTTTGTTCCTCTGTCAATATCGGCAGCACAAAGGCGGGCATTAATATGGACGCTGTTGCAAAAATGGGACATGTGATCAGAAAAACAGCTGAGCTTACTGCTGACCGTGACTGTATCGGCGCTGCAAAGCTCGTTGTGTTCTGCAATGCCCCCGAGGATAACCCCTTTATGGCAGGTGCATTTCATGGACCTGGAGAAGCAGACTGCGTTATAAATGTAGGTGTTTCTGGTCCCGGAGTTGTAAGGGCTGCACTTGCAAAGGCAGGCGGCGGCTGCAATATTACAGAGGTGGCAGATATCGTCAAGAAAACTGCCTTCAAGATCACAAGAGCAGGTATGCTCGTGGCAAAGGAAGCTTCAAAGCGCCTGAGTGTACCGTTCGGTATTGTTGACCTTTCTCTTGCTCCGACTCCGGCTATCGGTGACAGCGTTGCTTATATACTTGAGGAAATGGGTCTTGAGCAGTGCGGCGCACACGGAACAACCGCTTGTCTTGCACTTCTTAATGATGCTGTGAAAAAGGGCGGGGTTATGGCTTCGTCACATGTGGGCGGCCTTTCCGGCGCATTTATCCCCGTAACCGAGGATGCAGGTATGATCGAGGCCGCAAGAAGCAAGGCACTTTCAATCGTAAAGCTTGAGGCAATGACAGCTGTATGCTCAGTCGGTCTTGATATGATCGCAATTCCGGGAGATACTCCGGCAGATGTGATTTCAGGTATTATCGCTGATGAGGCTGCAATAGGTATGGTGAATTCAAAGACAACAGCGGTAAGACTTATTCCTGCAATCGGCAAATCAGCAGGTGAGGAGCTTAATTTCGGCGGCCTTCTCGGTCAGGGTCCGATCATGGATGTAAATATGAAATCTCCGTCTGTGTTTATAAACAGGGGCGGAAGGATCCCGGCACCGATGCAGAGCCTTAAAAACTGATGGTATGTATCAGCTTATGAAAGCAGAATATCAGTCTGAAGAGTGATTATTGAATGTCCCGCAGCTGAAACCGTAATTGTCAAATATTTTAATTTGTCGCTTGAAAAAGCAAATTTATGATAGTATAATAACAGTATGGTTTGGGTGTGGAAAGAAAAGGGTCTTCCCTTGTATTTTCGCACCCATTTTAACGGACTTATATGCCGATATCCATTTAAGGCGGAAGTGTCCGTATGCAGGGATCAGAAACAGTATTATATGACTGGTCCTTAGGCTGGCAGACAGGCTCTGAATAACAATGGTTTCTGATGAAACTGCTGCTGTCAGCTGAGTCCATTGAAAAGGAGGGTCATTTATGGAGAATATGATATCCAAGATCATTGAAATGGATAAAAAAGCCAGAGATCTGACTGATGAAGCGCAGAAGAGCAAAATCGATTTTGAAAAGAATATCCTTGAGAAAAAGGAACAGATTAAAAATGATTATCTGAACCGAGCCAAGGAAAGAATCGAGATCAATAAGCATACTGCTCAGAAAAAAGCAGATGAACAGCTTAAAGCGATCGAGGAAAAAAACTCAGCCGTTATTCAGAAGCTTGACAGCAAGTATAAGGAAAACGGTGACAAATGGGTAGATCAGATCGTTGCCCGGGTTGTAGGGGAATGAGCTGAGGAAAAATAAATACTATTCGGAAAGGAAGTAAACGTATATGTCTGATATGGCTTCAAATGCCATTCTGGCGAAAGCAAGAGCAATGTACGGAAAATGCCTTACCGAGCATGATTATAAGCAGCTTATGGATTGCCGCAATGTGTCGGAGGTCGCATCCTACCTCAAATCAAGAACGAATTATAAAACAGTGCTTGCAGGAATGAATGAAAATGAGGTCCACAGAGGTCAGCTTGAGCCGATACTGAAACAGAATCTTTACTATGATATCTATGCACTGTCAAGATATGCAAGGGATAAGACACTGGCGTTTTCTGATTTCATAATATCTGAAATGGAAATAGAACAGATAATAAGATGCCTGACGCTTGTTAATATCGGACGG
>ONRO01000171.1 GCA_900320235.1 uncultured Eubacteriales bacterium | reverse complement strand
TCTCTCACTTTCATCGCACGACTATTTCGATACTCGTCTTGTTTTCAATGATTGATTTCTCCTTCCTAAATCGTTGCTATTTTTTCTCTCAGTGATATTTTAACATACTCAAAAGCAAAAATCAAGGAAGGTCAGAGTTGAGTTTTGCCGACGGCTCTTGACAATTTTACTTCTTGTTTATAGAATAGAATCAGAACAATTTTGAGACAGGTGATACAATGGCAAAACTGATATTTTTAGAGGGTATTTCGGGCGTTGGCAAATTCACAATGGCGCGCTCACTATGTGATGTTCTACAATCAAAAGGTCTTTCCGCAAAAACCTACGTCGAATTTGATTACACCAATCCGATTGATTTCTACTGTGTCGCATATTACACGTCAGAGGAATATGAAATGTTCTGCGCGGAGAATCCCGAAAACGAAATTGCCATACGTTCCAATACGATAGACGCAGGAAAAGCGCGGCTGATTCATTACTTCAGTGAAGATACGCCGCTTTTTAAGGATCCGCTGTTGTCGGAATTTATGAAGCGCGAGTTCTGCTACAACCCACGCAATCCTGTTTCCTTTGAAGATTACTCAGAGACCTATGTTGCTGTCTGGAAAAACTTCGCGGCAAATCTTGCCGATAATGAAATTATCATTTTTGACGGGTCACTCCTTCATCATCCGCTGAATGATATGATTCGCAACTACGACACTTCAAAAGAATCGGCGCACAGTCACATTCAGAAGTTGTTGAATTCTTTAGGTGATATTAACTACACAGTGTATTATCTTCAGACCAGGGATATTGCAAAGCAGCTGACAACCGCCCATCTCAACCGAGGTCAACAACCGCCAAGTGGAGCGGAGATTTCCTTTTGGCAAAAGCGTTTTGAATATGATGCTGAAAGCCATTCCTCACCTTTCTTTTGAAATTGATAATCAGTGGAAGTCTGTTGAAAAAGAAATCTTGCAAATTATCATCTGAAAAAACGTATTCTTTAAAACATCGCAAAAATAAGATGCGCTCAAAAATCGCCAACACCGCGCGAACGTCCACACTCGGGTACTTACCCTACTTTCCTCAACAAATCGCACACGGGACAACACGCGACGAAACAGGGTTAAAAACTTTCCCCTCGTTGTTAGCGAGGGGATTATGTCATAGGTTAAAGCTGTCGGTCAGCACGGCTAATCCGGTTACGCCGCGCTTAACAAGGATAGATAATTGGAGCAGCTATCTTTTACTTTACAAAATTGGTAACCTCACCATGACGGAACAGCTAGTATAAGGGATTAAACAGCGATTCAACTATATCTTGCTGAATAGGATGTAAAATCAGGTTAACAGATGATTTCTCCTGAATTCAGGGGGAGTTAGTCATAATGTGAGGATGATTTTTGAATATGAATACAAAGAAAAAGAATTTATTTTATTTTATTTTAAAGATAGTTTTTCATTTTTGATTTTTGCTTAAAAGACCCATTACAGAATCATTTTGAAGCAAATCGATTGATAATCCATCAACTGTAAAGCAGTAATCAAATAGCGATGAATGGCATAATTCTTCTTCAACAAGCGTCTTTCGTAACAAAAGCATATCACCAGTGTATAGTTTTTCCAAGGTTATCATAATATTCTCAATGGATTTTGGGTACAAAAAAATAGTTGTGATACTGTCAGGATATAAAGCTTTGATTCTTAATGCCATACGTGAAAGACCATGAGTTATCGTATCCTCATCTCCAGGGAAATCAAAAGAGTATCCATAATAATTTTTGAGGCAATAATCCCACTGTTTTATGACATTTTTTCGTATTTTTTCTTTGAATTCTTCTTTAGTTAAAAATGTATAGTCTACTTTATCAATTTCTTCTGCTCTCTTTTGCCTTGTTGTAAGAGGAGTAACGTATGAAAAATTGAAATTTTTACATACTTCATAAATAAAGGGATTTTTCCCTATTGTTGACGGTCCTGAAATAATTATCATTAAAAACTCCTTAATCAATCAAATCAAATAGAGTATATTGTCTATAAAGTGTCCCACCTTGCGAGATATTACGAATTAATTGAACAATGCTTTTTCTCATATAATCAAACTGGGCGTATTCAAACATATCCATTTCAGCTAAAGTTTTATTTGAACCATCTGGAATAAACAGCAAATGAAAAAAGTATGGATAAGTTCCGTATTTTTTATCATTAATATATGCTCTTTCAAATGCAATTCTTCCAAAGGTTTCACCTCTACCATAAAAATACTTGTTTGATTTCAGGTATGCTCCTGTTTGAGAAACAAAGCGAGCTTTTCGCTTTGAAGTATTTCCCATTATATCAAGTAATCCATTTAATCCCAATTGTCTTAACCAACGTTTTGTATCTAATCCAGGTAGTTCCCAAGTGCCTCCATTTCTATTAAAATATTCAATAAAAAGCATAGTATCTTCTATAATACATGGTGTTGAGGTAATAAACCTTGAAGCAAGTTTTAATGGAAAACTCACCAATTTACGTTCATTCTCAACATCGGCTTTCTCTACTTGAGGTTCAGTTAGTTCTACAGGTAGTTTAATAAACTCTACTTCAATATTGTAATTATGAAAAATAAATTCTACAATTTCTTTTTTTTGACTGTTAGTTGATGAAAAATAAACAATGGGGATAGTTGGTCTTTTTTTATCATTATCTATAATCACATTTAATCTTGGATGAGGCAAACATGTATTATTCCTTATAAATGTCTTAAAAAATGGATTATAGAATTTTCGTTCCAACAAAAACACAATATCAGTTTTATCTGAATAATATGTTTTGTACATATCTTTAAAACCTATTTTTCTATAAAACTTAATAACATAATCATTGCTGATTTCATCGTTAGTTTGTACCGAAATGTTTAATAACCAAG
>ONRO01000351.1 GCA_900320235.1 uncultured Eubacteriales bacterium | reverse complement strand
AAGGAAATTTTCGTACGTCCTGAAAAGGTATGGAACCGTAATTCCGATACCATGTTCCTTCCGCATACATACGAACCCTCCACAGGAAAATTCCGTCCTGTGACTGACGGTGTAAGATCAAGCAGGTTTTATAATATACTCGGAAAGCTGAGGCGTGGGACAGATGACAGAAATACAGATTCATGGGATCGTTTTTTCAATAATGCAAAGATAAAGCACAGCAGCGGTGCAGATATATCAGGAGAATGTGAATATATGTGCAATATAATGATGACCCGTGATTCTAAGATGCGTCAGATGGTAAAGAAAAATTTTACCCCGGAGGATTATTTTGAAGTCCGCAGCCATATGATCGGCACCGGAATGATAGGAGGAAAAGCCTGCGGTATGCTACTGTCAAGAGCGATCATACGCAACAGGGAGCCGGACATAAACGACACGCTTGAACCCCATGATTCATTTTATATCGGCTCAGACGTTTATTACACATATATAGTTGACAACGGCTTCTGGGATATGAGAATAAAACAGAGAACCGATGAAGGTTATTTCAGTCTTGCGGATGAATTCAGAGATCTTCTGCAAAGCGGCAGATTTTCCGATGTAATGCGTGAACAGTTCGGCAATATCATTGAATACTACGGTCAGGATCCCTACATAGTCCGCTCGAGCAGTATTCTTGAGGACGGTTTCGGCAATGCCTTCGCTGGAAAATACGAATCTGTATTCTGTGCGAATCGCGGAAGCTATGAGGACAGACTTTCAGAATTTGAAAATGCGATAAAAACAGTTTACGCCAGCACAATGGGGCTTTCAGCTCTTGATTACAGAAAGCGCAGGGGACTTGATAAGCGTGATGAGCAAATGGCACTTCTGGTGCAGCGTGTATCCGGTTCTTACTACGGCTCATATTATATGCCCTGTGCGGCAGGCGTAGGATATTCATACAGTCCGTACAGATTTTTACAGACTGCCGATCCAAAAGCCGGTATGCTGCGACTTGTCATGGGGCTCGGCACATCGGCTGTTGACAGAACAGAGGGTTCATATCCGAGGCTTGTCAGTCTTGATATGCCTGAAAGAACACCTTATTCCACTACTGCCGACAAACATAGATACTCACAGCGAAATGCCGAAGTCATAAATACCTCAGAACAAGTTCTTGAAAGGATAAGTCTTGACACATTGATGCCTGTACTCCCTCGTTATCTGGGAAATGTACTTTTAGAACACGATTATGACGCAGAACGAAGACTGAGAGAGATGGGTAGAGACCGTGACATCAGGTTTATTTCCTGTCAGGGGCTTGTAAAAAACAGAGAACTGATGGACAGTATGCAGAGAATGCTTTCATGCATACAATCCGAATATGATTATCCTGTGGATACAGAGTTTACCATCAATGTTTCTGATGACGGCGAATATACTATCGACCTGCTCCAGTGCAGACCGCTTCAGGTCATAAAGGGCAATAATAGTGTGGCATTTCCTGAAGATATCACAGATGAGCATATCCTGCTCCATACCAGAGGTGCATCAATGGGACTATCAAGAACAGAGCAGCTTGATTATATTGTATATGTTGATCCGATAGCTTACTATAATCTGCCTTATAATAATAAATCTGCTGTTGCCGGTCTGATAGGCAGTATTAACTGGTATTTCCGGAACTGCGATAAACATCTCATGCTTATGGTACCGGGACGGATAGGAACTTCATCGCAGGAACTGGGAGTACCTACAATGTTTTCAGATATAAGCGGCTTTGATGTTATCTGCGAAATGGAGGAAAGCAGGGCTGGATACAATCCGGAATTATCATACGGCAGTCATATTTTTCAGGATCTGGTTGAGGCTGAAATCTTATATACAGCAGTATTCAACAACAGCAAGACGCTCGGGTTCCATCCCGAAAAACTGAATCGTTTTGAAAACATTTCGTATATGTTTGATGAAAGCGGAGAACTGTCAGAGATCGTCAAAGTTTTCAATGTGCAAAACTGTACTCTTTATCATGATATCAATAAAGAGCAATTGTTGATAGTTATATAATATTT
>ONRO01000074.1 GCA_900320235.1 uncultured Eubacteriales bacterium | reverse complement strand
TTCACATTTACTCTTCAGAAGCATAATGGAACAGAGTATGTAGATTACAGAACTAATATTTCAGTAACATCTAATGGATCAGCAGTAGAACTCAGTGGTCTTCCGACTGGTCAGTATAAGATTATTGAGTCTGATGTAGCAAATTATAAGCCGTTCTCCCCCCTTACTTTTGAAATTACAGACACAAATAATAATGGGCGCTTTGATCTTGCAAGTGGTGCTTCTGCATCTGTAACAGCTGTTGATAATGAAGCTAAAGCTGCTGATGGTACGGTTGGAAAGGGAATCAACGATTACTTTAATGCAGTTGCAACCAACGCAAAGATTGATGCTCTCCCCGGCACAGGTGGAATGGGTACAACTCTCTTCACAATCGGCGGCGCAGCTATCGTTCTCCTCGCAGGCGCTATGTTCGTTGTTTACATGAGAAGAAGAAAGAACGAGGAATAATTTCAATGTGCAATTTGCAATGTGCAATGTGCAATGAATGATTAACGTTTGATTTTCCTTCTATGAAGATCAGGTTCGCTCTCCTTTACGGAGAGCGGGCTTTTCAAAAGGCTTGCCCGCCTAATATGCGGTCGGGCAAGCCTTTTGAAAAGTCTGAAATGATTTTGGACAAATACGGCTGCAAGCAGCTTTATTGCGAAAGGAAAATGATTTTGAAAGCCGTAAAATCTAAGCATATATTTATTTTTGTATTGATCGGCTGTCTGTATTTTTCGGGCTTCGCCGCAATATTATATCCGATGGTCAGTAATGTGTATTCACTTATGACATCGAAAACTACTATTTCTGACTATCAGTATGTAGTGGATAACATGCCTGAAAAGGAAATATCTGACAAGTTCAGTCTTGCTGATGAATATAATTCCAAGCTTGCAAAAGGTGAATTTGACCATAAACTTGAAAAATGCCTTTGTCAGGAGGATGGGATAATGTGCTATGTCGATATCCCGTCGCTGAAGATATATCTGCCCGTCTACTATGGCACAAGTAATGAAGTTCTTCAGAAAGGCTGCGGCTGTCTGCAGAATACTTCACTTCCGGTCGGCGGAAAATCTGTACACACCGTTATTTCAGGTCATACCGGTCTTCCGACTGCTGAAATGTTTACAAAACTTGATCAGATGAAAAAAGGTGAGATTTTCTATATTCATGTTCTTGACAGGGTTCTTGCCTATAAGGTCGATAATATAGAAGCAGTATCTCCCGATAAAACAGAGCTTCTTGAAATCGTTAAAGACAAGGATTACTGTACTCTGCTGACATGTACACCATATGGAATCAACGATAAACGTCTTCTTGTCAGAGGAGTGAGAGTTCCTTATTCTGTTAAGACTGAGAATGAAAAAAATATTGTTAAAACAAGTGCTGAAAATAATGATGATTCTGACGAGTCACTTCGTCAGGAGATCAAACATCAGATCACCATTATCTGCGGTGTTGTTATTTCAGCTGTGATCGTCTATATATTTGGTCTGATATGGCTGTTACATTCGCTCAGAAAAATGTCAGAAAAAAATGATGAGAATCCGGAGGATGATGATGGCACAGCTTAAAAAACAGATCAGACGAAGACTTCCTCTTGTTTTCATATTTCTCGTGCTGCTCGCCGGTATCGGACTTTTTATGTATCCGATAGTCAGTAACTGGTACGGTGAATATACAGCCCATACATCGATCGAATCCTATGATAAAACTATTCAGAAGGTCGGTGACCAGGCTATTATGAAAATGCAGAAGGATGCAGATGCATATAATAAGGCATTGTCTGCAAATGATAATAAAAAGGTTTCTTCAATGAATTATGACGATCTTCTCGCTGTAACAGACAGTATCGCCTATATTGAGATACCGAAAATAAATGTATATCTTCCGATTTTTCATGGCATGGATGAAGAGGCACTCCAGAAGGGTATAGGCCATATGGAGGGAACTTCCCTTCCGGTCGGCGGCAGCAGTACACATTGTGTACTTGCAGGTCATACAGGTTTGCCGAGTGCTAATCTTTTTACAGACCTCGATCAGCTTATCAATGGAGATTATTTCTATATCCATGCACTGGATAAGGTGCTAGCGTATAAGGTGGATCAGATAAAAACTGTTCTTCCTTATGAAACAGATGATATACAGATCACTAAGTCGGAGGATTATGTTACCCTTGTGACCTGTACGCCATATGGCATCAATAGTCACAGACTTCTTGTCAGAGGAACAAGAATACCGTATAAAACACAGGATATGGCACATACGGATCCATGGCCTGTTGTACATAAGGAGGACCCTCAGAGAATACCATTCAGAACAATTGTATGGTATGCATCGCTGGGTGTGATTTCAGTCGTTTCTGTTGTGATTTTGCTTATATTGTTCGTTCCTGCTTTTCATAGAAAAAAGCCCGGCAAAGATGACAACGAAAGCAAAACATGATCTATTCCAATTACTATATAAACGGGGGAATGTGAGATGAAAAAATCAGTATTTGCAAGATATGCTGCAATATTGCTTGCACTGTGTATTCTCTGCACAGCTGCAGTTGTATCTGCTTTGCCTGCGGATGCTGCTGAAAAAACCGGTTCTGTCACAATAAAGGTTAAGGATACGTTTGAGGGTATCCCCTTTATGATGGTCGATATTGCTGATCTTTCAGGCGGAAAGCTTACGCTTCACGATCAGTTCAGTCAGCTTGATATTACTTCTGATGATATCAGGGGAAATAATAATGAACTTGCTGATAAGCTTGAGAATGCTGTTTCTCAGCTGAAGAACAGCAAGGCAGAAGGTCAGATAGCAAGAATAGATATGTCAGGTGATGCCAGGTTCACTGATGTTGAGATGAATAAGGTTTATCTCATATATCAGATGGTCGGTCAGGAACTTGTGGAACTCAGCCCGATTATCGTTCCCATGCCTTCTGTAAATGCTGACAGCAAAGTAATAAAGGATATCGTAATTGATTCCAAATTTGTAGAAAATCAAAATGAAGATAATCTGGGTTCTGTAATTCTTAATAAATTCGGTGAGGATAACGTAAGACTTCAGGGTGCGGTATTCTCCTTCTGGAAAAAAGTATATTTCACAGATGCTTCAGGTATTGCAGAAGAACTTGAAACAGGCGAGGATGAAACCGGAACATTCTACTGGAAGCACTATGAAACAAAATTCGTAACAGATAAAAACGGACAGATTTCTGTATCAGGTCTTCCGTTCGGAACATACCGTTTTGTTGAGACTGAAGCACCGGAGGGGTATGTTCTTGATGAAACACCGCATGATTTCAATGTTGAAGATGCAGGAACAATCAAGGTCGAAAATGAACTGCTTGTTACTGACAAGGGTAAACCGGTCGTTCTTAATGTAAATAATATGCCGGAATCTGAAGAATACTCGGTATCTGAAGAAGTAAGCTGGTATGAAGATTCAGGTAAAGAAGAAAGTGCATCCAGCGAAACAAGTCAGACAGAATCATTAACTGAAATAAGCCTGGAAACTTCAAAACCATTACCTTCTGAGTCATCAGTATCACAAAGAGAGACACCTTCCTACCCGACTCCTTCAAGAGTTGACAGCTATACACCGTCCGGAAAAGATACAACTGTAGAAATCACAGGTGAGGATATTGCAAAATATCTGATTATCGGCAGTATCGTTTGTGTATCACTTCTTCTGGTGGTCATACTCTTTGCAGTAAGCAGTAAGAATAATAAAAACAAGGGAAAATAAAATTTAAAAGTATAAAATAAACTGCGGCGCATAAATTAACTGTGCCGCAGTTTTGAATTGAAAAGGGAATAAATGTCAGATCAGTTAAAAATGTCCTGATATCAGTGTATTATTAATGATATCAGAATATGACCCTTTGTTGAAAAGCTACAATTTTATCTGAAAACATAATAACAGCTTGTATTTAAAAATACTTGAATTATAAATGAAAAAATATTATTATAATGTAGAAGAACAGTATTATCGGATTCGTTTGTCCCGGATGGAATTAATGCTTTCAAAACTGTGTTTTTATGAACCTGGTGTTCCGGGTTCGGCCTATGAGGGCTTTTCATCTTATGAAAATAATTGTTGCATTTTTAGTGAGATTTTTTGAAAGGAAGACCTATGACTAATAATAACAATAATGAGGAAAAAAAGGGATCTGCAGTAAAAAGATTTTTTGGCTTGCCCGGGCTTCTTAAAATAGATTTTGATAAGCCTGTGCCTTTCAGACAGCAGTTTGCGATAATGGGAACAGTGCTCGTAATTTCGGCATTCCTTTTTACAGGTGTGTATGCATATCAGATGTTTGCAGGAAATGTAGTGTCAGCTGAAAATAAAACGCAGACCGTTGACAGTAAGCCTGCCAGTCAGAAAGTGACTGACGAGACCAGCAAGAAAACAGAAACACCGGAGGTTTCCGGAAAAACTGAAACAACTGAAAAGATTACCAAAGTGTCATCAGCACAAAAGGATATCTTTAAAAAAATGACAACTGTTGTCAAAAACCAGAACGATGTCTATAACGGCTCTCTTATTCTGGTAAATAAGGAATATCCCAGCAGACTTGACGGCGAAAATATAAAGCTTCTCTATGAAGTAGAAAATAATTCTTATGTTCTGGGCGATTATTCAGTCGGAATCGCAGAGGAAAGTATCAAGGACTTTAATTCAATGCTTGACGATTTTGCGTCAATCTACGGCCAGACTGATATTATGGTTGCCTGCGGTTACAGAAGCAAGGAAACTCAGGAATCACTCAGGGATTCTGAAAATTCAATGAGTGATGAAGCAGAAGCTGAACAGTGGGTCGCTCCCCCTGGATACAGTGAACACCAGACAGGCTATGCCTTTGATTTTGACCTTAATCTTACGGACGGAGGAATATCCGGAATAAATTATGACGGCCAGGGCGATTATGCATGGCTTAACAGCAATTGCGGTCAGTATGGTTTTATTGTAAGATATAGAAAAGACAGGGAAAATATCACCGGCTATAAATATGAACCATGGCATTTCAGATATGTCGGATTCCCTCATTCACAGTATATTGAGGATCACGATATTACACTTGAGGAATACCATGCGTTCCTTCATAAGCATACAGCAGATAATGCTATAATTATGGAGGACAGGGACGGAGATAAGTGGTGTATTTATTATGTTCCGGCAAGCGGCTCGGGTTCAACTGATATCCCTGTTCCGGAGGATCGTACTTTTGAGATTTCAGGAGATAATATGGTGAACGATAATACAGAGGGATCCGGAGGATTCATCGTAACTGTATCTCTAAAGGAAGAAGATGTTCCGGAAAATGTTAAGGAACTCAAGGCAGATCAGGAAGCAAGCATTGAGGTGTCTTTGACTGAAGAGGAAAGCGAAGCAACAGAACAGAGCGATGAAACACAGGACGTTCAGTATACAGAAGAAGAATCTCAGGATGATCAGAATATTTATGATTACCAGACTTACGACAATAATGATTATACTGATGATGATAACGGATATGATAATAATGACGAGTATAATTATTCGGAAAATTATTATCAGGACGATGATGAAACCGGCGGTGACGATGAGTATAACACTGACGGATATTATGAAGAAACCTATGAATGAAATTACCGGGCAGCTGTACAAGTAGTACGGCTGTCCGGATTTTTTGCTGAATACCAATGAAAATAATATGGAGTGTTATTTCTTTAGTATATCTCAGTAAAAGAAAACTATTAAAGTACAAATTTTAAAAAATAATTAATAACTCTTGAAAATAGTGTCGGAAAATAGTATAATACAATTGTATGTAATGTGATACAAAATATAATTTGTGATTCTATGCTTTTTGTAAATTTAATCCTATAATGCATTGTGGCAGGACTGCTTCTCCCTGAGTTACCGGGCGGCCGCTTTTCCTGAAGCAGATGATTTTGAGAGGTGTGCTATTTTGGATGCAGGCGCAATAATCGGACTTGTTACTGCAGCACTGTTTTTCCTCGGTGTTGTGGCTATTATTATAATAATTCTTGTTATCAGAGCTAAGGTCAGAAAATATCAGAGGGAATGGAACCTTGATGCAAGGGGAATACTGAGCGATATCAATTCGACTAATCAGGTAGGAAAAAATCCGGCATCACTTAACGGTATGGACAGGATTTATATTCCTAAGATACAAAATGATTTTCCTGATTTTCAGCTTGCTCCTGTGATACCTCAGGTTGAAACTTTTATCAAGTCTTTTCTTGACAGCGTGGAGGATCAGGATACCTCTTCACTTGAAAGGCTTGCAATTGCACCAAGCCTTATTGACAGAGCAAATGAAATAATAAGAGATGTGAATTCACAGAATATCAGGGTGTATTACGATAATATAGTAATACATAAAACCGTGATCAGTGAATATACAAGAGAACGTGGAATGGTAATAATCCGCTTCCAGTCCGCTGTCGGATATCTGCATTATGCTGAGGACAGTAATGGAAAAGTTGTGAGCGGAAGTAAGGATTATGCTGAGGAAACTGTATATGTGACTTCATATGCAAGGATCCTTGATACTGAGATTGCAAGACAATCAGGAGCAATCGATGTGATCGGACTGAACTGTCCGAACTGCGGTGCGCCGCTTCGCTCGTCGGATGTTACCGTATGTCAGTTCTGTGGAACGGGCGTAAAAAATCTGACCGAGGATGTCTTTGGATGGACATTTACGGATATAAAAGAAAAAAACAGAATGACGAAAAAGTTGTTCTGACAATGAAGGAGATGCTTAAAAATGGGTATTATCAAAGCTGCGATTAACACAGTTGGCGGATCACTTGCCGATTCATGGCTGGAAGTCATTGAACCCAGCGATATGGATGCTACTACGGTAATGTGTCCTGGTATCAGCAAGGCAAGAGACGATAAGAGAAACACAAACACAAAGGGTACAGCCAATAATATTTCAAACGGCTCTATCATTCATGTTTATGATAATCAGATGATGCTTCTTATCGACGGCGGCGCAATTATCGACTATACAGCTGAGCCGGGTTATTTTGAAGTAAAGAATTCATCACAGCCGTCACTTTTCAACGGCCAGTTCGGTGATTCTATAAAGGAAGCTTTCAACCGTTTCAAATTCTCAGGTGTTACACCTACTGCACAGCGTGTTGTATATATCAACCTCAAACCTCTTGAGGGTATCAAATACGGTACAAAGACACCTATCAACTATTATGATGCAAACTATGATATCGATGTAAATGTAAGAGCATTCGGTAAGTTCTCACTCGAGATCAATGACCCGATCGTTTTCTATAAAACTATCATTCCTACATCTGATGTAACAAATATGCGTCCGGTAGATATGGAATATCTTGCCAACCAGAGATGGGACAGCGAATTCCTTATGGCACTTCAGGAAGCTCTTACAACTCTGTCAGCTCAGGGTGTAAGAATTTCTCAGATCGGTATGTATAACTCAAAGCTCGTAGAGGCTCTCAAAACTGCTCTCAAGGATACATGGAGCAATAAGAGAGGTATCACACTCAGCGAGGTTGGTATCACAGTATCTTATGACGAAGAAACAAAGGAACTGCTCAAGGAAAGAAACAAGGTTGCTATGTTCAACAACCCGAGCATGAGAGAAACTCTTGTTCAGAAGAATATTTCCGAAGGTCTGAAGGATGCAGGTTCAAACGCAGGCGGAGCAATGAACGGTTTCCTCGGAATGGGAATGGGTATGAACTTTGCCGGAGGCTATATGAACAATGCTTCCAACGCTAATATGCAGCAGATGCAGATGCAGCAGCAGCAGCAGATGCAGCAGCAGCAGATGCAGCAGCAGCCAATGCAGCAGATGCAGCAGCCTGCACCGCAGCCGGTTGCAGCTCCTCAGGCAGCAGCACCAGCAGCAGATGGCTGGACATGCGAATGCGGCAAAACAGGCAATAAGGGCAAGTTCTGTGCAGACTGCGGAAAGCCGAAGCCGGCTCCGGCAGCAAGCAATACATGGACATGCTCATGCGGCGCAACAAACACAGGCAAATTCTGTGCAGAATGCGGAGCAAAGCGTCCTGATGCAAAGCCGAAGAAGATCAAGTGCGACAAGTGCGGCTATGAGCCGGATATGTCACAGCCGATTCCGAAATTCTGTCCGGAATGCGGAGATCCGATCAATGAGGCAGATCTTGTCTGATAAAATCTGAACAGATAAGTCATTAATAAAATAAATGGTAAGTTTATTGTCACGGTAAAACATGGCAATAAACTTACTTTATTTAAGGAAACACCAAAAACATGAAAAGAGGTGAGCGGCTGCGCCGTAAGGCACGGTCTGAATATGGAGGCATTGTCTTATAAATGTATAAACTGTGGCGGTCCGCTGCAGTATGATCCGCAAAAACTGAAATTTGCCTGCGAATATTGCCGCAGTGAATATACTGAGGAAGAGCTTATCAAGCACTTTGGAAAACTGGACGAAAAGCTTAATGAGGAAGCAAAGCCGGAACCGGAAAAGACAGAGGGAGATGATGAATTCGGAGAGCCAGCTCTGTATGTATGTCAGAGCTGCGGAGCAGAGGTAATTGCTGAAACAAATACAGCTGCAACTTTCTGCGTATATTGCCATAATCCGATAGTTCTTTCAAACAGACTTGCAGGAAGCTTCAAACCGAATCTTGTAATTCCCTTCAAGATCTCAGAAAAGGATGCAAAACAGAAATTCTACGATTTCTGCGGAAAGAAAAAATTCCTTCCGGGAGATTTTCTGTCAGATGCACAGCTTGATATGATGAAAGGCGTTTACTATCCCTACTGGCTGGTAGATTCGCTCAAGGACGGCGGAGTCAATGCTACTGCTGAAAAACGCAGAACGTGGCGTGAGGGCGACTGGGAATATGAGGAAAAGAAGATCTATAAAGTAAAGCGCAGCGGTACAATAGACTTCAAGCATTTTCCGCACAGCGCACTCAAGAGTGCTGAGGATAAAAAGGCACTCAAATATGTAAATCCGTTTGAAGATGATGAGGCAAGACCGTTTACAATGTCATATCTCTCAGGCTTCCTTGCAGAGAAGCGTGACCTTGAAAGAGAAGAAGCTCAGGCAGATGTAGATGCTGAACTCAAGAGTTATGCAGAAAAGATCTACCGTGAGTCAATCGAAGGATATGATTCAGTTCGTATCGATAATATGACGCTCAGAACTCTCGAGGAGAGCTGGGAATATGCGCTCATGCCGGTATGGCTTATGACCTTTAAATATAAGGACAAGGATTATATGTATGCAATGAACGGACAGACAGGCAAGACCTACGGAGAGCTTCCTGTAAGCGGAGCGAAGCTTGCTATATTCGGTGCGGTAATGCTTGTTGTAGTATTTATAATAATGCTGATAATAGGAGGTTTGCTGTGATGGTTAAGAGAAGAAAAGCATATTTGCTCTTTACATTGATGATAATGGCTGTGCTGTCACTGTCAGTATTTTCTTTCTGTGCGTATGCAGCCGAGGATCAGCAGCAGGATAATACTTCCGCAGCTGTTCAGAGTGTTGATGCAGAAGAAAATCTTTCTCTGCTGAAGTTTGAAATCAGTGGAAAACAGATACTTATTGCAGTCGGAGTCAGCATACTTGCAACTGGTCTTACAGTGTTCTTTATCTGGAACAGTTACAAAACAAATGGTCAGAGCGAGCCTTATACCTATAAGAAAAAAGCTCCTCTTCAGCTTTCAGATGCTGAAGATCTCCATGTTGATACGATCGTCAACAGAAGAAAGATCGAAAGAGATAATCACTGATTAAATAAGAAAGAGTACCTTGGAAATAAAAGTTTTTCATCGGATAATTCCGTTTGCAGATAGTCTGCTTCGGGTTTTGTCAGTTATCGGACTGTCGGTTATCTGCATGAAGAGAAAAGTTTCCTGCAAATAATTATACCGATTCATGCAGGAAATAGGGGATATTCGTTAATTCGGCAGATACCGAAATGAATATATAAATTAATTAAACAGTATTAATTATTGAGATTACGTTAACTTTAAACGAAGCCTGTTTATCGGATCCTCCCCGTAAAAGGTGAATGTGTGGTATTGAATATGAGATTTGATGTAATGCCCGTAGTAACAGAAAAGCAGATTCTTGAGGTGGAGGAAGCTGCATATAATGTCTGGCAGAATTATTATAAGGATATTTTCTCAAAAGAACAGATAGAATATATGCTGGAAAAATACCAGTCAAGGACTGCGCTGAAAAAACAGATGTCTGATGGATATATATATTATATGCTTCTGTCAGACAATCAGCTTGCAGGATATATGTGTGTACTTGTACAGAGCAATTATCTTTATGTTTCAAGACTGTATATCAAGGCTGAATTCCGCCGGCAGGGTCTGGCGAAGAAAACCATTTCACATATGGATGCTATTTTCAATAAACCTGAGCTTGGCTTTTCGCATATCAAAAAGATGGTTCTCAGAGTTGAGAGAAATAATAGTTTTGCGATCAATGTATATGAGCATCTCGGATTTACAAAGGTCCGTTCAGAGGACAATGACATAGGAAACGGCTTCATATGCAGGGAATATGTTATGGAAAGAATGATACCCGACAGGGAATAAGGTGAGTGCAATGGGAAATAAGCTGAAAGCATATATTAAAGGACTGCGCAGCTTTCTTGAAAGCGGACAGGAAATAGAAGATGTTGAATCCTTCAAGCGTGAGCTTATCAGAGAGATACAGTTCTGGCAGCATGAAAGATTTGTACATCTGATCGTGACTTTTTTATTTGCGATCGTGACGGTTGCTGTACTTCTGACCATAGTATTCAAAGCCACGATAGCATTATTTGTCCTGTTTATAATGCTGCTTGTTCTTCTTGTTCCATACATCAAGCATTATTTTGTTCTTGAAAACGGTGTGCAGACGCTTTATGTTATCTATGAAGAGGTTTGCAGAAGATATATGGACAAGTCAGTGCCGATTGCCTGTATTCCTGAGGAATACGGTATCAGAATCGAAAAGCTGAAATAAACAGCTGGTATGGTTGAATTGTTGAAAAAAAGCAGCAGCGGATGAACTTTTTCCGCTGTTGCTTTGTTTGTTTTGTAAGGATTTCTTGAATTTTTGCTGCTAAACTGAGCAGCGCTGTATTCAATAGCGATCAGCTGCTTTGAAAAATAATCTGCAATCGGAATAAAAGTTCAGCACAGCAAATTAAAAAAGCCGGTGAAATTAATCATCGGCTTTTTGAGATAAATAGTTTTTTAAGATATATTATCAATCTGAATTACCCTCGGATTTTTCTGAAATGACCTTGACTTCAACATACTGACTGTTGCTGCCTGAGCTGTCAGATGAACTGTCGCTTACTTTTCCGTCGGCATCCACAACATATGTATCAACGAATTTTGATGAATCCTGAACCGGAGAATCACTGAATACATTTTCTGCAGCCCTGCTGAGGAACTTTTTGATATAGAATATCGTAAGCAGATCCCAGATTCCGTTTATCACAAGGGCTATTCCGATAAAAATCATTATGAAATTACCGGCTTTGCCGAAAGGATTGAAAAATGCAATAACACTGGCGACGATCATAATGACAGCGGCAACAGCCTGAACTACCCAAAGCCTGGAATTTTCGCGAGAGAACCTGAGCGAATACTGTAATTTCAGCAGAGCAAAGACAAAAATAATAACTGCGAGCAGGGCTGTAAGAATACCGACAAGAAAATCGGGGAAAATCAGAACATATATTCCTATACCGAGTAGTATGCAGCCGATAAGAATACCGGCAATACTGTTAGTTTTTTTACTTTTAGTAATAATAAAGTCGAATATCCTGAAAACCCCCCATGCAGAGAGGAGTCCGCCAAGAACACGGCAAATAATCTCTTTAGCCCCCCATGGATAAATTATCAGAAAGACACCGAGAAGAATTACTGCGATGTTTATGAGAATCATATCCTTAGAGATTCTTTTTGCTTTATTTCTTAATTTTTCTTTTGTCATGAGAGCATCTCCTTCCTTTAAAAAATAAACTGATGCGAAAATTGCTCTGTTAATAAAAAAGCGGTACAGAAACGCACCGCCGATTATTAAAAAAAGAGTGAGACGATAAGCCGGGTTCTGTCGTGAACAGCCATCTATCTTGGCAGACCGTTACCGATACTGCTCAATGCCACCTGCTGAAGCC
>ONRO01000109.1 GCA_900320235.1 uncultured Eubacteriales bacterium | reverse complement strand
TTTGTACATTAAATGACAGGTCCTGATGATGAGATAATTGCCATATTCTGCAACCCTGAGACTGCCTGCGTGAAACGGACTTTTGGTATTGCAATTATCAAGACCGTCTGAAGAGATCCTGTTCCAGTTTTTATCATACTTTGTAATGCGGAAACATTCTACTGAATCCGATTCATCAGGATTGTCCTGACCGGTAATGATATAATATCCGTCTGAACCGCTGTAAAAGCCGCCGAATATGTCAAGCTCTTTTTCTATTGTCCTTGTTTTTACAAGCTTGTAATCTGAAGAATAATAAGAGGCAATATATTTTCCGTCCGTGCCCGGCTGGAATGTCATTAAACAGTTATTATCTGTATTAACGATATATGATCCTATGGTATTTGCATAATCATTGAAATAATCCCATGTACCCCATCTGTAATTCTGATATTCAATGTTTGTATCAGATTCAGAAATGGAATCAGGACTGATAACAGAATTATCGGAAGCAGCATAAACCGTATCTGAAATGCCGGCTGACGGTGCGCACGTTATCACACAGCCTGCTATAAGACATGATGACATGACGGCCGCAAGTAATCCTGATAGTGTTTTTTTATTTTTCATGTGGCATCCTCCTGACATAGCTGATGATACTATTATATAAATAAAATCAATAAAAATCAAATCATAATATACAATATCGGCAAAACAATCAACAGCCGGTTGAGAATTTTGTTGATATTTAAGTAATCGGAATGTAAAAAGTGAGTTTTGCATAAAGAAACAGATATAATAACCGGTCAATATACTGGCGCAGCGGCATAGGCTGGATAAAGCCTATCTTTTTTATTTTCCGTGTGCTGCGTGATTGACATTGATTGGCTTATGGAGTAAAATATAAAGTACCAAATTGCGTTCAAAAATCTGAGGAAGAGCTGATAAATGCATTATCCGTCAGAGCAGATGTAAATGATTCTATCAGCAATTTTCCGATAAAAAATATTGGTGAGGCATAATTATGATAGATTTTCTTAGAAGAACATGGGCAGAGGTAGATATTGACGCTATAAAGCATAATTTTAAGGAAATAAGGAGTACTGTCGGTGATGATACGGAAATAATGTGCGTTATCAAGGCTGACGGGTACGGTCACGGAGCAGTTTTCCTGGGTCAGTATTATGAAAAGCTCGGAGCAGACAGATTTGCTGTGTCTAATATCGAAGAGGCTCTTCAGCTTCGTGAAAACGGCATCACAAAGCCGATACTTATTCTTGGCTTCACACCGGCTGAAATGGCTGGGGAGCTTGCAGAGAATAATATCTCACAGGCTGTTCTTTCACTCGACTATGCAAGGGAGCTTTCAGAAAATGCAGTGAAAAGCGGAAAAACTGTCAGCATTCATATCAAGCTCGATACAGGTATGAGCAGGATAGGCTTTATGTATCAGGATAAGGACCGCGATGCCGGTTCGCTTGAGCAGATACGAAATGTATGTGCTCTTGAGAACCTCAGCCCGGACGGTATCTTCACCCATTTTGCAGTATCAGATGAGGCTGACGAGGGCAGAGAGGCTACTTTGCATCAGTTTGACTGCTTCAGCGATGCAGTAGAAAAGCTCAGGGAAAGCGGAATAACCTTTAAAACAGTACACTGCTCAAACAGCGGTGCAATAATAGATTACAGTCAGGCAAGATTTGACTGTGTAAGGGCAGGCATAATACTTTACGGACTGTCGCCATCATCAAAGCTTTACGGAAAGCTTGATCTCAGACAGGCCATGCAGATCAAAAGTGTAATTGCGCAGATCAAAACAGTTGAACCGGGGACAGCTGTAAGCTATGGCAGAACCTTTGTTACAGAGAAAGCTACAAAGATTGCAACAGTTCCGATAGGCTATGCAGACGGATATACAAGAAGTCTGTCAGGGAAGGCATATATGACAGTGGGCGGAAAGAAGGCGCCGGTAATCGGCAGGGTCTGCATGGATCAGGTGATGATAGATATTACGGATATTGACGGAGTAAAAACAGGCGATGAAGTGACGGTTATCGGAACAGGAGAGGACAATACAATTTCGTTTGACGATATTGCAGAGCTGACAGGCACAATAAACTATGAGCTTGTATGCCTTGTCGGAAAGCGTGTTCCGAGAGTTTATAAGAGGCACGGCAAAAACGTAGGCATAATGGACTGTATCAGAGGCGACTGAAACCAGAGATAATGCAAATACTGAGTGCTGATAAAAACAAGTTATAAATAAGTATAAAATAAGGTATAAATAAGGTATAAATAAGGTTTAAATAAGGTTTAAATAAGGTTTAAATAAGGTTTAAATAAGCTGAGATAAGGTTAAGAAAAAATATAAGGATAAGAAAGAGCAAGATTAAAAAGAAAGATAATGAATAATAATAAAAGAAATTAAAGTTTAGGTCCAGCCTTTTCAAAGGCTGGCGGGAGGTCCAGGAGGGCAGAGCCCGCCTGGCAGGGTTCGGGACAGAGTCCCGACACAGGGTCCCGGCAGAAGGAGGAAAACGAATGAAGCTGTTGGTGCTTGATGGTAACAGTATACTGAACCGTGCCTATTACGGAATAAAAATACTGACAACAAAGAATGGTCAATATACGAATGCAATATATGGCTTTCTGACCACTTTCCGCAGACTGCTTGATGAAAGCAGTCCGAATGCTGTTGCAGTAGCGTTTGACCTGAAGGCGCCGACGTTCCGTCATAAAGCATATGAC
The DNA here is from genome assembly GCA_900320235.1 of uncultured Eubacteriales bacterium. GTDB lineage: Bacteria > Bacillota > Clostridia > Oscillospirales > Acutalibacteraceae > UBA1213. Next base: position 4,382 of record ONRO01000109.1, on the reverse strand, counting down.
GGCTATAAGTCCAACCGAAAGGGAATGCCGGAGGAGCTTGCAAGTCAGCTTCAGCCGCTAAAGGAAATAATTACTGCGCTCGGCTTTCGAATAGTTACCTGTGAGGGATTTGAAGCAGACGATATACTCGGAACGCTTGCGAAAAAATGCACGGACGAAGGCTTTGAATGTATGATAGCAACGGGTGACCGTGACAGCCTTCAGCTTGTATCTCCGACGGTCAGCGTGAGAATAGCAACGACAAAATTCGGCAAGCCGGAGGTCACACTCTATGACGAGGACAAAATAATGGAGGTCTACGGTGTAAAACCGCGGCAGCTTATCGATATAAAAGCAATTCAGGGAGATACGTCTGACTGTATTCCCGGAGTGGCGGGAATAGGCGAAAAGGGAGCAAAGGACCTTATTTCCCGGTTCGGCAGCCTCGACTATATATATGAAAACCTTGATACCATAGACGTGAAGCCCGGCATCAGAAACAAGCTTACAGCAGGCAGGGACAGCGCTTATCTGAGCTATATGCTCGGAACAATAAGCACGCAGGCACCCATAGATACCGATATAAACGGCTATATCCCCGGAAACTGCGACAAAACAGCGGCAGCGTCAATGATGGCGGAATATGAGCTGTTTTCGCTTATGGAAAAATGGGGACTCAGCGGAGAGGATATCGCAAATGCAGCCGCAGCGGCTGAGCCAGTTCAGGATGACAGAAAGCTTGAAGTCGTTTCTGACGCTGAGCTTACGGAGCTTTACAGTCAGCTTGGCGGAAAAACCATAGATATGCTTGCAGTCTGTGACGGGCAGGGAATAACAGAACTGACTGTTGCTGACGGTGCAAAGGTTTATACAGCAAATTCGTTTACTGCTGATTTTCAGAGCTTCGCCGAAAAACTCCTCAGTGACGGCAGTATAAAAAAGCGTACGCATGACTGCAAAAGCATATTTGCTGCTGCGGACAGTGCAGGATATAAAGCAGAGGGAATCATATTCGATACCATGCTTGCGGCATATCTGCTCAACCCGAATTCAAAGGATTATTCTCTGGGAAGACTTTGCGGAGAATATGCCGTAAATCCGCTTGAAACAAATTCAAAAACAGGTATCGAAGGCTTTATTCCCCTTGCGGATAAGCTTTCGGCTGAAATAGATGACAAACAGCAGACAAAACTGCTGACAGAAATTGAACTGCCCTTTGCAGAGGTTCTCGCATCAATGGAAAATACAGGCTTTGCCGTAGACAGACAGGGTATCTATGATTACGGCGAGGGCATGAAGGATGAGATCGAAAGACTCAGAAAAAGTATCTGCGATCAGGTCGGCTATGAATTCAATATAAATTCACCAAAACAGCTCGGTTCGGCACTTTTTGAAAAGCTTATGCTTCCAGCTAAGAAAAAAACAAAAAGCGGCTATTCGACAAACGCAGAGGTCCTTGAGGAACTGAGAAATGTTCATCCGGTTATCGGTGAAATACTTGAATACCGTACACTTACAAAGCTGAAATCAACCTACTGCGACGGCCTTCTCAAGGTTATCGGAGCTGACGGCAGAATTCATTCAAGCTTCAATCAGACAGAAACAAGAACAGGCAGAATAAGCTCAACAGAACCGAATCTGCAGAATATCCCCGTGCGTACACAAAGAGGCAAGGAACTGAGACGCTTCTTTATTGCAAAGGAGGGCTGTATGCTTGTTGACGCCGATTATTCGCAGATCGAGCTAAGGGTGCTTGCACATATTTCCGGTGATGAGGCAATGATCGGAGCTTTCAGAGAGGAAAAGGATATCCATACTTCAACAGCTGCAAAGGTGTTCAACCTTCCTGAAGAAATGGTCACACCGGCGCTCAGAAGCCGTGCTAAGGCTGTCAATTTCGGAATAGTATATGGAATAGGAGCGTTTTCGCTTTCAAAAGATATCGGCGTTACAAGAAAAGAAGCCGATACCTATATAAAAGATTATCTGCGTCTTTACAGCGGTATCGACAGGTATATGAACAATACTGTTGAACAGGCTAAAAAAGACGGCTTTGTTACAACAATGTTCGGCAGAAGAAGATATCTTCCTGAGCTCGCAGCTTCAAATCATAATCTGCGTGCGTTCGGTGAAAGAGTCGCAAGAAATATGCCGATACAGGGTACTGCTGCTGATATTATCAAGATCGCAATGATAAAGGTCTATGACAGGCTCAGAAAGGAAAATATGCGTTCAAGGCTCATTCTTCAGGTACACGATGAGCTTATCGTAGAAGCACCGGAGGATGAGGCTCAGAAGGCAGCCGCAATTCTCAGCGAGGAAATGCAGGGTGCAGCAGCACTTGCAGTACCGCTTACAGCTGATGCAGGCGTTGGAAAAACATGGTTTGACGCAAAACTGTAAAAATAACAGAAAGATATTTTTAACTGAAATGATATGTCAGTCATTCCGGGAGTAGTATTTCAGGGGGTGCATAACGATGATCCACATATTGTTTGTATGTACGGGCAATACCTGCCGCAGCCCTATGGCAAAGGCGATTTTTGCAAACAGATCAGATGAGCTTGGCATAAATTGTATATTCAGCAGTGCAGCTCTGGGCTTTTGCGACGATTCAAATGTTTCGCCTAATGCAGTAACGGTCTGTAATGAAATAGGTCTGGATATAAGCTTTCATAAGCCAAGAATAATAAGAGAACATGATATCGATGTGACAGATATCTTTGTTGTGATGACACAGGATCATGCACTGATACTGCGCTCCATCGGTGTGCCTCAGAGCAAGATATATGTGCTCGGAGGAGGTATTCCGGATCCGTACGGCTCGGATATGGTGACATACAGACGTTGCAGAAAATCAATTGAGCAGGCAATAGATGTGTTCTGCCAGATGCTTCTGCGTGATTATAAGGACAAGGTATGAGTAATATAGAAATAGTGCCTATGAAGGCAGAGCATATTCCGGTTCTTGCACAGCTCGAAAAGCTGTGCTTTTCCCAGCCGTGGAGCGAAAAAAGTCTTGCAGAAGAGCTTGACAACAGGACAGCGCATTTTCTTGCTGCTGTCAGCGATGATGTTATCATGGGATATATAGGAGCTTTTACCGTTTGCGAAAGCTCCTATATATCAAATATTGCCGTTTTTCCGCAGCACAGACGGAAAGGTATCGGCAGGCTTCTTCTCAGGAAGGCGGCAGAACAGGCACGGAAAAAGGGGGCAGAGTCGATCTCCCTTGAAGTGCGTCCGTCAAATACAGCGGCGATATCCCTCTATAAAAGCGAAGGCTATGAGGAAGTCGGACTAAGAAAGAATTTTTACCGCGACCCGAATGAGGATGCGCTTATTCTTACACTGACGTTCGGAAATGACTGAGGCTGATGTCAGAAATAAACGGCGCTATTCATTAATAACATACGTTATATTACATCAGTGATAATAAAACAAAGTGATTCGCAGGGAAACAGGATATGATAAGGAAATAAAATCAAAAGGAGAAAAGGAATGAAAATACTGTCAATCGAAAGCTCGTGTGATGAAACAGCTGCGGCTGTGATCGAGGACGGGCGGAAAATAATATCTTCTGTCGTCGCAACTCAGGTGGAGGAGCATAAGCTATATGGTGGAGTTGTGCCGGAAATAGCATCACGCCGTCACTGTGAGTCGATAAACGGAGTTGTAAAGGAAACACTCGCTCAGGCACAGACAGACCTCGACGGAATAGATGCCCTTGCGGTAACATATGCGCCGGGACTGATCGGTGCACTTCTTGTAGGAGTGAACTTTGCAAAGGGACTGTCCCTTGCAAGCGGACTTCCGCTGATACCGGTACATCATCTCAGAGGTCATATTGCGTCAAATTATCTGGAACATAAAGAGCTTGAACCGCCCTTTCTCTGCCTTGTGGTTTCCGGGGGACACAGCCATATCGTTGAAGTCAGCGATTATACAAAAATGCGCGTTATCGGAAAAACAAGGGATGACGCAGCCGGAGAAGCTTTTGATAAGGCAGCCAGAACAATGGGTATGCCGTATCCGGGAGGAATACATCTTGATAAGGCGGCTTCCCTCGGCGATCCTGACGCTTTTAAGCTTCCGAGACCAAAGCTCAGCGGCAATCCGTATGATTTCAGCTTTTCAGGACTGAAAACCGCAGTAATTAACCTGATACATAATGCACAGCAGCGTGGAGAAGAGCTTGCGGTGAATGATGTAAGCGCGGCTTTCCGGAAAGCAGTTGTTGACAGCCTGCTTTCAAATTTCATAGCAGCAGCAGAGCAGCTTGGCTATGAAAAGCTTGTGCTTGCAGGCGGAGTTTCCGCAAATTCGCTGCTCAGGGAAAGAACTCTTGAGGAATGTAATAAAAGAGGCTGGAAATGCTTCTATCCGCCGCTTTCTCTGTGCGG